>JAUSJS010000220.1 GCA_030647575.1 Candidatus Limnocylindrales bacterium
GACAGTCGTCATCCACGACATGCCAATTGCAGCAAGTGGAGGTTGATCCATGACACGAAGATTCCGAATGGCGCTTGCGGCCGGCGCTCTCCTGGCGCTGCTCGTCGGGGCCAGCCCGGTCGCCGCCGCCGGACCCGGGGCCGCGTACGGCGCCTGCGTCGCCCACCATGCGACGACCGAGGGTGGCTTCAGCGGTGACCACAACCCCGGCGTCATGCACCGGGGTTTCAGCGGCTGGCTTGGCTGTCACGCCTGAGGCGACCTGCCCTTCCATCGCTTTCCTCCCATGGGCACGGCCGGTCGCTTCACCCCGGCGACCGGACACAGCCCTGCTCCGCCGATGTTCGGGAGACGATGAAGACTGCCTACAACGTGGTCCTCCGGGAAGACGGCAAGCCGGGCTGTTCCGTGGCGACCTTGACGATTTCTTGACGCTGGTGCACATCGCGCGTACAGGTGCGCCCGCGAGGATGACCGTATCCACCGAAATCGGCGGGTCGGTACAGGAGAACGTTGGATGATGGGATATGACTGGGGCATGGGTCTCGGCGGATGGCTGTGGATGCTCGGGGGCCTCGTGGTGCTTATCGGGATCGTCGTCCTCGTCGTGTGGGCGATGAATGGCTTCAACCGAGCCGCCGATCGGCGCACGGATCCCAGCCCTCGCCCGGATCCCATGGACATTCTCCGAGAACGGTTCGCCCGCGGCGAGATCACCGAGGCCGAATTCGAGCAGGTGAAGCGAGCCCTCGGGTACGACCGATGAGCGTCCGACGTCTCGGCTGGCTCGGGTCTGGCCTCGTGGTCGTCGGGCTGGCGCTCATGGCCGTCGGGTCGGTGGTGGGCCCGGGCGCGTCGATCGGCGGCCAGCAACCATGGCCGCCGGCCGCTGGCCTCGGCCCCGGCGGGATGATGGGCCCTGGCGGGATGATGGGCCCTGGCGGGATGATGGGCCCTGGCGGGATGATGGGCGCGGGATCTGCCCCCACCGCCCCGGCGGGAACCTCCGTGCGCATGGCCGGGTCGCTGTTCGAGCCGGCGACGCTGACCGTCGCCCCGGGGGCCACCGTTCGTTGGTTCAACGACGACGCGCTACCCCACACCGTCACTGCCGCCGACAGCACCTGGGACTCGGGCAACCTCGCTCCGGGCGCCGCCTTCGAGCGCGGGTTCGTTCTGTCCGGGACCTACCCGTACCTGTGTCGCTATCACCCCGGCATGACCGGCACGATCGTGGTCGCGGCGCCCTGACAGTTTCCGGCGGGCCAGTAGTCTCCGACATACTCTCAGGTCCGTCCCATCCGTTTTCAGACACCCGCAGGAGGGCCGTCCGTGGAACCGTTTCTGCTGTTGATTGGGGTGGCGCTCCTCGTGGTCGCCGCCGTCTTCTTCGTCCGCATGTACAACGACTTCGTGCAACGTCGGCTCCGAACCGACGGAACCTGGGCCCAGATCGACGTCCAGCTCAAGCGCCGCCACGATCTCGTTCCCAACCTCGTCGCGGCGGTCAAGGGCTACATGGGCTTCGAGCAGGCCGTGCTCACGCGCGTGACCGAAACGCGGGCGAATGCGGTCGCGGCCGGAGCACGCGGTCCGGCCGAGGCCGCCACGGCCGAGGGCGCCCTGACCGGCGCCCTCCGGTCGCTCTTCGCGGTCGTCGAGAACTATCCGGGACTGAAGGCCAGCGAGAACGTTGGCGCGCTCCAGGGGCAACTGGCGACAACCGAGAATCAGATCGGAGCCGCGCGCGACGGCTACAACGCCGCCGTCCGCGACTACAACACGGCAATCGCGACCTTCCCGGCCGTGCTCATGGCCGGGACGATGGGCTTCACGTCGCGCCAGTTCTTCGAGACCGAGCTCGAGGCGCGGGAAACCCCGAGCGTTCAGCTGCGCTGACAGTCGACCCGCGACCCACTCGCTTTATCCCCGTGCGAGCCGGCCGGGCCACCATCTCGCGCCAGATCCTCCCGCCGGGCCGCCGACCTAGCTGAGCGGTCCTGCCCGGGGGGTCATCGCGGGACCAGGCGCCGCGGAGGGCCAACCTGCAATACTTCGGCAGTGGCGAGACCGCTGGCAACCCGTAGCCGCCAGTGGCTGACTGCCGGGGTTTCGTTCGCGCTCTTGGCAGTGGCCTGCACGGCCAGCCCTTCGGCATCGCTCGAGCCAACGAGTTTCCCGGGCGCTTCGGCGCCATCGACACCGGGGCCGCGGACGTCGCCCAGTGACGACACCCTCGACCCGACGGCGTCGGCGGCTGTCGGCGGGCCAGGCGGCAACATCGGCTGGTCACGAGTCGAAGCCCCTTTCGGTGACCCTCCGACCTCCGAACGGATCGACGCCGTGGTCGAATGGCAGGGTCGCCTCGTGGCATTCGGACGAGTGAAGGCGCCCGGGCGGAACCAATTCAATGAACTCGCGGCGGTCTACCTGTCCGACACCGGGGAGTCGTGGCGGACAGTACCAATCGAGGTCGGCGTCGGGCCGGAGGACACCTCGGAGATCAGCCTGCTGGCCGCCGGATCCCGCGGCATCGTGGTGTTCGGAAGCACCTGCTG
>JAUSJS010000196.1 GCA_030647575.1 Candidatus Limnocylindrales bacterium
TGTCGCGCTGGAAGTGGCGGAGCGCGAGCGCATCGGCCTCGTCGCAGCAGCTCAGGGCGAACGCGAGCCACGCCTCGATCTCCGTATCGCTCACGGTCACGAGCGGATCCTCGCGCGCTCGGGGTCGTAGAGCGGCTCGCGGGCGACCTCGAAGCCGATCCATTCCCCAAAGACCTCGACCTCCCCGCGCGTCCCGATGGCGGCACGATCCGGCGGCAGGTAGGCATACGCGATCGAGCGCTCGACGGCGAAGCCGTAGCCTCCCGACGTCACGCGACCGACGATCTCGCCGCCCACCCGAACCGGCTCGTTGCCCAGGCAGACCGAGCGGGGGTCATTGAGAACGAGGCACCGAAGGCGCTTGCGCGGTCCGGTCGCCTTAGCCTTGATGAGCGCATCGCGGCCGAGGAAGTCGACCCCCTTGTCGAGCGCGACGGCGAACCCGAGGCCCGCGTCGTAGGGCGTCTCGTCCGGCGTGATGTCGCTCGACCAGACGCGGTAGCCCTTCTCGAGCCGGAGCGCGTCGATCGCCCGGTAGCCGGCGGCGACCAGGCCGAGCGGCGTGCCGGCCCCCCAGACTGTCGTCCAGAGCGCCCGGCCGTATTCCGTGGGCGCATACAGCTCCCAGCCGAGCTCGCCGACGTAGGTCACCCGCAGCGCCAGCACCGGCACGGAGCCGACGGTGATCTCGCGCGCGGTCAGGTGCGGGAAGCTCGCATCGGAGACGTCGTCGCGCGTGACCGAGCCCAGGATGTCGCGCGCCCGCGGTCCCCACAACCCGAAGCAGACACGGCTGGAGGTGACATCCCGCAGCGCTACGGAGCCGTCGTCCGGTAGGTGCCGGCGCAGCCAAGCCGCATCGTGGTTGCCGACCGCGGTCCCGGTCACCAGCAGGTACAGGTCATCCGCCAGGCGCGTGACCGTCAGATCCGCCTGGATCCCGCCGCGCCGGTCGAGCAGCTGCGTATAGACGATCGAGCCGACCGGTCGATCGATCTCGTTGGCGCACATCCTCCCGAGGAATGCCGTGGCACCGGGGCCGGCGATCTCGAGCTTCGCGAAGGAGGTTTCGTCGAACAGGCCGGCGGCTCGCCGCGTCGCCAGCGCCTCGGCACCGATCGCCGGCGACCAGTGTATCCCGGCCCAGCCGCGCGGCCGGAGCGATTCGTCGCCGGCGGGCGCGTTCGACTCGAACCAGTTCGGGCGTTCCCAGCCGGACTTCTCGCCGAACGACGCCCCAAGGCCGGCCAGGATCTCGTACGTCGGTGACGTCCGCAGCGGACGGCCGGCCAGGCGCTCCTCATGCGGATAGTGGATGTCGTAGTAGGTCGCGTAGACCTCGGTCGTGCGCGCCAGCGTGTAAGCCCGCGAGCCGTAGGCCGCCTCGAACCGGCGGATGTCCATCCTCCAGAGATCGAGCTCCGGCTCGCCCTCAACGATCCAGGTCGCCATCTGACGCCCGATCCCGCCGGCTCCCGCGATCCCATGCGCGCAGAAGCCGGCGGCCACGAAGAATCCGCGGACCTCGCTCTCGCCCAGGATGAACTCGTTGTCCGGGGTAAAGGCCTCCGGACCGTTGATCATCCGGCTGATCCCGGCGTCGCCGATCGCCGGGACCCGCCGGACCGCGCCATCCATGATCTCGGCGAAGCGCGGCCAGTCGGGCGCCAGCAGCTTGCCGTTGAAGTCGGCGGGGACGCCATCGAGCGCCCAGGGCGCCGGATGCCGCTCGTAGCCGCCCATGCACAGCCCGCCGACCTCCTCGCGGAAGTAGGCGAGGTTGTCCGGATCGCGCAGCTGCGGCAGGCCGGCGTGGACGCCCTCGATCGGCTCGGTGAAGACGTACTCGTGGGCCATCGGGATGATCGGGACGTTGACGCCGACCATCCGGCCGATCTCCGGGGCGAACATCCCGCCGGCGTTGACGACGACGTCGGCGAGGATTTCCGAGCGCTCGCCGTTGCGCTCCACCGTCACGCCGGTCACCCGGCCGGCCCTGCTGCCGATCCCGACCGCGCGGGTGTGGGTGCGGATCTGGGCACCGCGGGCGCGCGCCCCGGCCGCCAGCGCGAGCGCGAGGCCGGAGGGATCGAGCCACCCGTCGGTCGGGAGGTAGACGGCGCCCAGGACACCCTCGGTCGACATCAGCGGAAAGAGCGCCTCGGCCTCCGCGGCGCTGATCAACTCCAGTGGCAGGCCGAAGGTCTTCGCCCAGCCGGCCTGGCGCCGGAGCTCCTCGAACCGTTCCGGGGATGAGGCGAGGCGGAGCGACCCGACCTCGTGCCACGCTGGATCCGTTCCCGTTTCGGCGGCCAGCCGGCGGTAGAGGTCGGCGCCGTACATCATCATCCGGGTCAGCGTCACCGAGCTGCGCAGCTGGCCGACCAGGCCGGCCGAGTGGAACGTCGAACCGGACGTGAGCTCCGCGCGATCGACGAGGACGATGTCGGTCCAGCCCAGCTCGACCAGGTGGTAGGCGATCGATGTCCCGCCGACGCCGCCGCCGATGATGACCGCCCGGGCGTGTTCCATGGCCAAAGCCTAGCCGCTGCCCGGGCACCCCGAGACCTGCGCCCGCGCAGTGCGACGACGCCGGCTCGGCCGGCGGCGTCGTCCACCGTGATCTGCGTCCCGACGGTGATCCGCCCGCCGGTATGAGCCGGAGTCCTAACGTGCGGGCTTCGTGACCGGTTACGCCGACAAACCAGGTTCTCGCGAGCTCGATCGGCAAGGAAACGAGCATGGCTCGACCCCGGTCCGGCTTGTTATGGACGTTGGTATGGCAGTTGTAAGAGCCGGAGTCATATCGCCTCCGAGACGGGGCCGTTCACCTGGATCGCGGGCGGGCGCCCCGCCGCCCGCCGCCATGCGGCTGCGCTACGCTCCCGTGAGGAGGGCCAATCGCCACGTGATACCCACGATCGAGCAGGTGATCGCCGCGATCCCGAGCTGGGCGGATCGGATCGTGACCTTCGAGCAGGTTCCGGCTGGCCTGACCAACCAGAACTACCGGGTGGAGGTGGACGGCACCCCGGTGTTCGTGCGAATCCCGGGGGCGGCCACCGAGCTTCTGGCGGTCGACCGCGGCAACGAGCTCGGCAACACGCGAGCGGCCGCCGTGGCGGGCGTCGCGCCGCGTGTCCTCCATGTTCTGCCGGAGTGGGACGTGTTCGTCCTCGAGTGGCTACCTGCCCGAACGATGTCCAACGATGCCTTCGCGGCAACCGGGATGCCGGGTCGAATCGCCGAGACCTTGCGAGGCCTCCACACCGGACCGCGCTTCCGCGACGACTTCGACATGTTCCGCCTGTCCGAGCGCTACCTCGCCCTCGTCGACGAGCGGGGCATCCCGATCCCAGCCGGGTATCGGGAGCACATGAACCTGATCCCGCGGATCGAGGCCGCCCTGTCCGTCCATCCCCTGCCGGCCGTGCCCTGCCACAACGACTTGCTGGCCGAGAACTATCTCGACGACGGCGAGCGACTGTGGATCGTCGACTACGAGTACAGCGGCAACAACGACCCGACCTTCGAGCTCGGCAACACGTGCCAGGAGCTGGGCTTCGACGACGGACAGGTCCGCGAGCTCTGCGCCGCGTACTTCGGCGATGCGTCCCCCGCAATGCTCGCCCGGATGCACCTGCAGATGATCATGTCGGACGTCGGCTGGACCCTCTGGGCGGCGATCCAGGCGCGCATCTCAACGATCGACTATGACTTCTGGGGCTGGGCCGAAGAGCGCTGGGCGCGTGCAACGGCGAAGCTAGATGGCCCGGACTTCGAGGAATGGCTCAAGGCGGTCCAGGCATAGCCCGGCCCGGACGACGCGATCGCCCGGGCCGATGTGACCGCCAGGAGCCGAGTGCTCACTCCGGCGGGATCTCCTTGAAGGCGAAGTCCACGTTGATGCCACTAGAGCGCCGCATGTACTTCGTGGCGAGATACCAAAGAGCCGACACGACGAGTATGACCAGCACCACATTGTGGGCGAGATCCGAGGTCAGGCCGAGCTGGGCGTTGAAGATGAACAGGATCTCGAACAGGACGCCGGCCACAAACCCGATGATCCCGACGACCGTGACCAACGGGTAACCGCCGATCCTGTAGGCGGACCCGGGCGACGCGTCGTAGAGGGCCTTGGCTCGGAACGGGAGCAGGGCTCCGGCGAGGGCCGTGGCCACGAAGACGTAGCCGCAGGCGAACGTCACGCCGAGTGTCAACGACGTCCAAGACACGATGCTGTCGCCCTCGCCGTAGGCGAACCTGCTGTACAGGAAGATCACCGGAATGCTGGCCAGGAAGTAGATGACGTGGGCGTTAACCGGGGTATGGAACCGCTCGCTGACGCGGCTCACCCACTCCGGCAGGAGTCGGTCCAGCGACATCGCGACCATGACCCGGGTCATTCCGATGTAGCAGTTGTGGACGATCTGGTGGCTGTTGAGGATGAACCCGAAGCTGATCAGCACCACCACGAGCGGGCTGGCTGAGATTGCGATGGCCACGATGTTCGGCCAGAGATAGACCCCGTTGAACGTGGCCTCGGGGATGAGCGACCAATAGCCGGCCCCGGCGACGTAGAGGAACCCGGTTCCGACGGCACGTTCGAGCACGAATGCCAGCAGCGCAAGCAGCACGCCGGTGAGGACAAGTGCACCGACGATGATGAACGCCTGGCTCCGGAAAGAGCGGGCATCCTTGATCTCGCCGTTCTGCTGCGACGAGTAGGTCGCCCACTGGAGCGACGTCCAGGCGATCGGGGCGATCAACAGCGTGGCCAGCAGGCTGAATGGCGGATTGAGATCGATCCCGGCCGCCGTTGTCGCGGAAACCGCGTCCTCGTAGAAGGTGGATGAGCCACCGATTGACGCCGAGAACGCGTTCAGATTTCCCGGCACCGAGTCAGACGATGCGAGGAACAGAACAACCAGCATCGTTCCAAAGGCGATCAGGGTCGCCGCCCACATGACCCGCTGCAGCCGGATGTAGTTCTTGAATCCGGAGGCGAGGATCAGCAGGGCAACCGCGGCGTTGGCGATGCTGACCACAATGATCCCGTCGCCCGAGGCGAACCAGCCCGCCCAATCCAGGAAGGTGGCGTTCCCGAGCGTTGCCCCCAACCCCAGGAAGAGGGCGGCGAACCCCAGGTACGAGAGGAGCCAGCCGGAGAGCGCCACCCACTGGAGAATCCAGATCACGAATCCGGACATCACCAGCGTGAAGGCGATCCCGCCGCCCAGCACCCGGCTTTGGAAGACATAGTCGCCGCCGGACCTGGGCAACGCCGTCGAGAGCCAGACGTAGGCCAGGGCGATCGGGATTTCGAGCACGACCGCAAGGAGGATCCCCCAGACCAGCTGACCGCCGGGGAGAGCGCCCGGTGCCCAGAGATAGGTCCAGGGAAAGATGAGGCCCATCGTCAGGACGTTGTAGATGAACGCCGAAGACGGGGACATGACCCGCACGAGGCCGGAGGACTTCCGGACGAAGACCTCCGGCATCGCGACCGCTGTTGCCATCCAAGTAACCTCACTACCGAGCGTTGACGCCGAATGACCTGCTGGAACCTCCGACCCTCACCTCCTCGCTCCTCCGGCGACTCGAACGACCCGCTCAGCCGGCGGTCATCTGGTAGCTCTTCACCTGTCCGTTGGCGATCGTCAGCAGGCAGCCGCGCAGCACACCCTCGCCGTATTCGCTGCCGGGATTGACGCACAGTGTGCGGCCCAGCTTGGCCGCCGCCTGCGACTCGTGGATGTGGCCGTGCAGGCCGAGCATCGGCTGGTAGTGCTCGATGGCTGCGCGGATCGAGGTACTGCCCGCGCCGTACAGCACGGGCTGACCGGCAGCCACGATCTGCGATGGCGGGTCGGTCGTCCAATCCAGCTGCGGGCACGTATCAAGGGTCGAGTCCCGCGGCGGGGCGTGGAAGTTGAAGATGACCTTGCCGTAGCCCGCCAAGCCTCCCGCGACGGCCTCGACGCGCTCCGCGAGCTCGGGCTCGGGCGCTTCTCGGGGCGTGTGCCAGGGAGTCGGGTTGACGTACGGCATGCTGACCATCAGGTGCTCATCATCAAGCGGCACGACCCGGTTCTCGCACGCCACGAACGCCTTCGAATCGGGTCGGTCCATCGCATCCATCACTTCGGGTACGTCATCGTTGCCGCCCGTCGCGTAGCAGCGGATCCCGGTCCCGGCCAGCTTCGACTCGGCCAGGTCCATCCAGCGGATGAGGCGCTCCTTCGCGAGGTCCACGAATAGGCGGTCGATGGCCGACGGATCGGCCCTGGTCGTTCGGTACTCGTCCTCGTCCATGATCGTGTGATAGAAGCCCAGGAAGCCGATCTTCTCCTTGGCTGCCTCGACCTCGGCGTCGGTCTCGAAGTGCTCGACCCGGCCGTGGATGGTCGCCCGGTAGCGCCCGCCGGCCTCGCGGATGATCGGGATCGTCAGCTTGCCCATGACGTCGCCGCCCATCACCAGGACGTCCGCACCGTAGAACTTGCCGGCGTTGAGAAATTTGCGCCAGGTCCGCTCGGAGCCGTGGACGTCCGTCGCGAAAAAGACCTTGGTGCCCCTGGATCCGTCGCCGCGCAGGAGTCGCATCCCGTCGCCGCGCGTCAGCCGCGCATCCGCTCGCCGCGGGGGTCGACCAGGACCTCCGCCGCGATGACCGCCGGGATGCGTTCGTCGAACACGTCCACCTGAAGATCGCTGCCTTCGCCCAGGCTGGCCGAACAATACAGGGTGCCGATCGTGCGCGACACCGTGGGTCCGTAGGCCACGCTGCGCAGGCGACCGATCACCGCGCCGGCGAGGCGGACCGCTTCGCCGCCGAAGATCGGCAGGTAGTCGCTGCCACCGATGAGCACGGAACGCAGCCGCCTGGCCGGGCCGTCCGGCGCGGCATCGCGCGCCGCGATGAGCGCGTCGCGCCCGACGAACGGGCCCTTGTCGAACCGGACGAACGCCCCCAGGCCCGCCTCGAAGGGAGTCTCGAGCATCGTCAGGTCCGTTCCGAAGTAGCGATAGCCCTTCTCGAGCCGGAGCGACTCGAGGGCCCGATAGCCAAACGGCTCGAGGCCTCTGTCCTCGCCGGCCGCCCGCAGGCGGTCCCAGACCGTGACCGCCCAGCAAGCGTCCATGGTGAGCTCCCAGCCGAGCTCGCCGGCGTAGCTGATCCGCGCAGCGAGGACCGGGGCTCCGCCCAGGTTGATCTCCCGGGCGTGCCGAAGCGGGATCGCAACGTCGCTCACGTCGTCGTCGCTTGCCGCGGCGAGGACGTCGCGGGCGCGTGGCCCCCAGAGGCCGACCGTCGTGAGCTCCCCGCTCACGTCACGGATCTGGACGACACCATCGTCCCAATCCACGCTCGCGCGAAGCCAGGCCATGTCCGAGGCGAGATAGCCGGCTCCGGTCACGACCCGGAACCGATCCTCCGCCAGCCGCGTGACCGTCACGTCCGCGACCATCCCTCCCCGCTCGTCACAGAACTGGGTATAGACGACGGCCCCAACCGCCCTGTCGACATCGTTCGCGCTGATCCCCTGGAGCAGGCCGAGCGCTCCCGGCCCGTCGACCCCGATCTTCCCGAACGAGCTCAGGTCGATGATCCCGGCCCGCTCGCGGACCGCTTGGGCCTCCAACGCGACCCGCTCGAACCATGGCGGCCGCGTCCAGCCGTATGCCGCTTGATCTCGTCCGGCCCGTCGCCACGGGCGCCCGGGTTCGAAGTAGTCGGCGCGCTCCCAGCCGGCCTTCGTCCCGAAGACGGCGCCGGCCTCCTGGAGCCTGCCGTGAAGCGCGGACAGCCGGCGCGGCCGGCCGGCGACGTCCGCATCGAACGGGTAGCGCAGCCGGTAGTAATCCGAATACGCCTCGCGCGCGAGCCCGGCCGCGAAGCCAGGGTCGCGGTAGACGTCGGCAAACCGCCATGCCCGGTACGGCCCGATGTCGAGGCCCGGATCACCGGCGGTGATCCAGCCGGCCAGCGCCCGGCCGATCCCGCCTGCACCGCCGAACCCGTTGAGCGAGAGGCCGGCGGCGGCCCACAAGCCACGCACCCCGGGCAGGGGCCCCAGGAGCGGGTTCGCATCCGGGGTCATGGCGTCCGGGTGGCACACGAGGCGGATCGCCTCCGCGTCCGCCAGGAACGGGAACCGGCGGATGGCGCCGGCCATCAGCGGGGCGAAGCGCTCGTAGTCGGCCGGCAGGGAGCGGGCGGCGTGCTCCCAGGGCACGCCGTCCTCCCAGCGCGAGACCGGGTTCGTCTCATACCCGCCGAAGACCATGCCACCGTGCTCGCTCTTGCCATAGACCAGGTTGGCCGGGTCGCGGAAGCAGGGCATCTCGCGCGGCAGCTCGTGCCCGGGAACCGCCTTCAGGGCGATGTGCTGGTGATCGACCGGTGTGGACGGGATGAACGCGCCGATCATCGCGGCGACCTGCGGGGCCCAGATTCCGGCGGCGTTGACGACGAGCTCAGTGGCGATCCGACCAGCATCCGTCAGGACCGCCGTGATCTCGCGCCGTGCCGAGAGCTCGAACCCGGTCACGCGCACGCCGGCCCGGATTCGGACCCCGAGCGAGCGGGCGGCGCCCGCGACGGCATGGGTCGCGCCGTGCGGGTCCAGATGCCCGTCGGAGGCCAGGTGAACGGCGCCGTAGAGCGACTCCTGGGAGATCGCCGGCATGAGCCGCCGCGCCTCCTCGGCCCCGATGACGTCCGCATCGAGTCCGATCCCGCGCGCGCGACTCGCCGTCCGTTCGAGCTCCAGGAGCTGCTCCCGGCTCGACGCCAGGCGCAGGCTGCCGACGGTCTCGAAGGCGCCGAGACGCTGATACAGCTCGATGCTGTAGCGCCGGAACTGCATCATCGTGGACGACGGGTTGAAGGCGGTGACGAGGCCGGCCGCCTGGCAGGTCGAACCGGCCGTCAGCTGTGCCTTCTCGATCAACAGGACGTCGGTCCAACCGGCCAGCGCCAGGTGATAGGCCACGCTGCACCCGGTGATCCCGCCACCGATGACCACGACCCGCGCCTGGTCGACATCCATGGCCGACACGATATGGTGCGCCGCCGCGGCATGTGAGCCGTTGGCGCGCGCCCCGGTCCGCTCCGCTACGATCGCGTCGTGACCACCCCGCATGACCAGACCTCGTTCGTCATCGACCGGGCGACGCTCGAGGCGGAGGTGACGCGGATCGTCGACGCGGCAGATGCTGCGGGCGTCGCGGTACGGGTTCTCGGCTCGATCGGCGTCGCGCTCCACTGTCAGGACGCGGCGGTTCTCCTGCCCAGCTTCGAGCGGACCTACGCCGACATCGATTTCGTGGCGTACCGGCGCGATTCGAAGGTCCTGAGCGGCGTCCTGACGGGGCTCGGTTACCGCGACGACCGCGAGGTCTACATCGCGTCGGAGGGTGCCCGCTCCATCTTCGATGACCCCCTCCGGCGCATTCACCTCGACGTCTTCTACGACCGACTCGAGTTCTGTCACATCATCCCGATGACCGGTCGACTGGAGGCGGACCGGCCGACCATCCCGCTGGCCGAGCTCCTGCTGTCGAAGCTGCAGATCGTGAGAATCAACGAGAAGGACATCGTCGACACGATCCTCCTGTTGCTCGATCATTCCCTGGGCTCCGGCGACGCCGATGTCATCGATGTCGACCGGATCGCGGCACTCAGCGCCACCGATTGGGGCCTGTGGCGGACACTCACCCAGAACCTGGAAAAGGTCGTCACGCTGGCCGCCGGCTATCCGCAGCTCGACGACGTGCAGCGAGCGAGCGCGACTCGGGCCGCGACCGACCTCAAGACGCGCATCGACGCGGAGCCAAAGCCGATGGCCTGGCGGATGCGCGATCGCATCGGCGACCGACGCCAGTGGTGGACCGAGGTCGAAGAGGTTCGCTGACGGACTGATCAGCGGCCGCCGACGACCTCGCGCAGGGCGCGCTCGAAGCGCGGCTCGGCGGCGTTCCCGAGCAACCGGTCGAAGCTGCCGGTGGCGTAGGCGACGAAGTCGACGTCGAGCGAGCTGACGCCCTGCTGAAGGACCCCCCACATCGCTTCCCGGAAATCGGACACGATCCGCATCAGGGTGACGCGAGCCAGCCGCGGTTGCGAGACCGTACCGTCGTACGCGGCGAGGAGCGCCTCGTCCTCGTCCGCCGTCAACTCGTGGTTGATGCTGAAGTTCCCGAGGTCGAAGAAAGGATCGCCCATCCCGGCGTATTCCCAGTCGATGATCCGGATGCGCGTTCCGTCATCGATGAAGTTGGCGTTGAGCAGATCGTTGTGGCAGGGCCGAAGCTCGACCGGATTCGCGAGGAACGCGAGCTCGATCCGCCGGCCGATGGCGGCGGATCGCTCATATTCGGGCGGGATCGGCACACCGCGGGCCATCGCCAGGGCTCGATACGCCTCGACGATCCGGAGCGGCACGAACAGTCCCGGGATGGCCGGACCGTCGTGGATTCGTCGGAGCGAATCGGCGACCCGGCGCAGGGTCTCCGGGCGGTGGATCGCTTCGGCGGTCACCGGCGACCCCACGATGAACCGGGTGACGAGGTAGCCCTCCGGGCGGATGAAGGCCGTCACCTCCGGCCCGACGCCAACCCCGGCCGCCGCGACCGTCGCCGCATGTTCCACCTCGCGACTGATCCCCAGCAGATGCGTGTCATTGCCGGCCAGTCGGATCACCCAGCGCTCGGGCGCGCCGGCGGCGTCCACCCGGAAGTTCCGGTTGGTGATGCCGCCAGACAAGGCGGTCAGGGTCAGCTCACGCCCGGCCAGCTCGGGCACCTTCTGCATCGCCCGAACCAGCTCGTCGTAGAGCTCGCCACGCAGTGGCTGGTCGTCGGTCATGACGGCGCCGAGGGATCGATTCGCACCTGATGGCGTCGCTCAGCCGGCGGCGACGGCCTCGCGGAGCGCGTCCGGGATCGGCCGGTGGACCTCGACGGGATTCACGTGGCGCTCGACCATGGCCCGGGAGTCATTCACGCCGAGCTCGGTGAAGAGGTACGAGATCTTGCGTCGTTGGGCAGCTAGGATCTCGTCCTTGGTCTCCAGGTCCCAGAGCTGGCGCTTGAACGGCCCGATCGCCTTCTTTCGGGTCGTGTAGACGAACTGCTGATCGGTCTGGCCCGTTTTGCGCTCATCTGAGGCATTGCCGAAGCACCAACTCTCGATCTCGCGATGGAGCGACTCGGGAAACGCCGGATGCTCGTAGAGCGCGTTCTGGAAGCCGGTCGCCAGGTGGATCTCGGCGGTCTCGACGGCCGGGAAGCGATGGAACAGCTCATCGGGCAGGGTCGACGCACCGTGCTGGACGGCTCCGGCCAGGCCGTAGGTCCGCGCCACCTCGCCGAGCTCGCGAAGGACCTCGAAGTCGAGCTTGACCTCAGCCACCCCGCCGTCGGGCAGCGGGACGCCACCGTGCGACGTCCCAGACTGGACGCTGACCTTCGAGATGCCCTTGGCGCCCGGTGCGCGGGCGTCGAGCTCGCGGCGGTAGCCCTCGAGGTAGGCCCGCAACTCGGCCACGGTGGAGTTCTGAGTTCCGACCTCGCCGATCTCGCCCCCAACGCTGATCGTGACGCCGTCGGTCTCGAGCGTCCGGATCAGCGCGGTCAGCTCGGCCGCGCGGGTGTAGTTCTCGCGCTGCTCCTCGTCGACGTTCGGCTTGGACAGGTCGACCAGCGTCGACGAGTCGATGTCGATGTTGAGGTAGCCGGCGTCGATCGCGAGGCGGCAGGCGCGCCGAATCTCCTCGGTCATCGCCTCGGGATCGGCGGCGTACTTCTTGGCGTTGAACTGGTAATGATCGCCCTGGATGAAGACCGGGTTGCGCCAGCCGGCCGCGATGGCACCGGCGAGCACGGACGTGGCGTAGCCGATCGGTCGCTGGTAGGTGTACGTCTGCTCGCTCCGGGCGAGCTCCAGGATGACGGCACCGACGTCGGCCGCCTCGGCG
>JAUSJS010000250.1 GCA_030647575.1 Candidatus Limnocylindrales bacterium
AACAGCTGCTGTCCGAAGTCATCGCCTATACTCCCCCTCCGGGCCGACATAGCTCAGCGGTAGAGCAGCTGTTTCGTAAGTCTCTGGCCCTATGCGCAGTGCTACCGTGCTTGAGGGGTCGATACAAACGGCACACTTATCAGCTATTCGCTTTCGGGGGATGCCCGCCTAGGATCGACGGTGCGGGCCGCTAACGTCCAAACCGACCCTGACTACCCGAAACCAGCGCGCCCGGGCCGACGCTCCGTCCACTCGGCGGTTCCGTTCCAAGCGCGGCTCCATGCCATCGTGTCCGCAGGCCGATTACTGCCGGATCTCGATACCCGGCCGAGCGGTCGGCTGCTGTCCACGCAGAAAGTCGACAAGCAGCGGATTGATGAGCTCCGGTGAGCGGATGTCCGGCCGATGGCCTCCAGCGACCGCAACGGCCAGAGTTGCACCTGGAATCGCGGCTGCAACCGCGTTGGCCACGGCCAGCGGAACCGATTGATCGAGCTCACCGTGAAGAACCAAGGTCGGCGACGCGATCGTGCCGAGGATTGCGGGGGCGGCCAAGGAGTCGAGTCCGCGATGCTGTTCGCGGTGCTGCTGGATGAGGATCTCCGGATCCGCCTCGAGCGCGATCGTGAGGACCGCATCGATGACCGCCTCCGAGTCGGGCTCGTTGAAGGCCGCTTCGAGGAACCATCGGGCGAAACCGGGCCAGTCCTGCCGCCAATAGGGGGCGTTCCATCGTTCCCAACCCTCGTACGAAGCCCGCTCGATCCAGAAGTCGTCGTCGTTGTCGTCCTCCGGCGGCCCAGCTGGTCTAACCCGGATCGCCGGAGCGATGAGGACCACTCGCTCAACCTGATTCGGCCGACGCGCGGCGAACAGGGCGGCCACGTTCGCCCCATCCGAGCCGGCGACCAGTGAGGCGCGGGCCACGCCCGCCGCCTGCATGACGGCCGCAGCATCCGCCAGGTGGTCTTCGTACCGGTACCCCGTCGGAGGCCGATCGCTGCGCCCAGCTCCACGCGGGTCGAAGGTGACGACGCGGAACCAGCGTGCCAGCGCGGGGACGATGGGAGCCGACACCCGTGAGTCAACGAAGTTCCAGGTGGGCACGACGAGCACGGCCGACTCGCCTTGACCGAACGATTCCCATGCGATCTGGACGCCCGCCACGTCGGTAAAGCCGGACGCCTCGGGCTGGGGCAGCCGCAGGTCCACGACTCATTCTCCCCAATTCAAGTGGAGCGGCCAATCATAGACGGGCCGATACCGCAAATATCGTGCGCTACGGGCCAATCGCCGCCTCGCTTGGCCATTTCGACGAGGCTTCGGAGAAGGTCATTGTCACCAAATCGATGGAAGGCGGGCGACCGCCGGCCGAGTAGCCGTGGAGTGCCAGCTCCTTCTGGGAGCGAAGGACATCTGCGGCAGGTGGCGGCGGCGTAGGACTGATCGAACGGCCATCAACACGTGGGTGCGCATCGACGCTCGGGGCGCGGCGTCGACCGAACCGCTCACGGGCGATTGGGAGATCCGCTCAGCTGGGGATTGCTGACTTCTACGCCCCCGGCGCCCCCGACGCCCCCGACGCCACGAGCGTTAAGTTCCGGCCAGCCCGACCGACGAACTGAAGCCGGGACGATTACTGGCCTTCGTCACAGCGTTCGCGATTTACACCCATCTTGACGAACCTCGTGGAGCTGTTTAGTCTCTGACTAGACCGACCGGTCTAATCCACGACGATCGCATCCAAAAGGAGAATCGAGCATGCGCGTAGCGAAAGACGAGGTCGAGGTCAGGCTGGAGATTCCCGGTGCCGTGATCCGTCAGCGACGGGATTTTGGCGACGCGAGCGGATTCGACACGATCGACGGGGCGTACTTCACGCTCTCGGCGGGCGTCGACACGACCCCACTCTTCCAGGGGCTGGAAGGCGATCTCTGTCAGTGCCCCCATTGGGGCTTCGTCTTGAGTGGGCAGCTGACGACAACCGATGCGGAGAGCGCTCGTGAGACGGTCGTTGCGAATGACCTGTTCTACTGGCCGTCCGGACACAACGTGAAGGTCGACGCTGACGCGGAGATCGTCATGTTCAGTCCGCAGCGCGAGCACAGCCACGTCATCAAGCACATGATCGAGAAGGTGAATGCCGGCTAGGTCTCCGAGATGAGCGCGACGATGGAGACGATGCATTCAACGAAGCAACGCTTGCTCGACGCGGGCTTGCCGATGCTCTTGGAGCATGGCTACAACGACTTGGGCATTCAGCCGCTGCTTGCAGCCACGGGTATTCCGAAGGGCTCCTTCTACCACCATTTCAAGGACAAGGAGGACTTCGCGCTCCTGGTCGTCGATCAGTACATGCGGAAGATGCATGCCGGCCTTGATGCCTGCCTGGGGGACAGTAGCCGTCTTCCGCTCGAGCGAGTGCGTTGCTTCTTCGAGACGACACAGCAGCATTACCGGAGAGAGGGTTACATGGGCTGCCTGTTGGGCGGGCTCGGGCAGGAGCTTTCAGGCGTGAGTGAGCTGTTCCGGCGCAAGATCGAGGAGTGCTTTTCCGAGATCGCCGAGCGGATCGCCGTCTGCCTGGAGGAGGCCAGGCAACGAGGCGACATCGCAACTGACTCCAATGCTCAGCAGCTGGCGAGCTTGCTGGTCGACTGCTGGGAGGGCGCGGCGCTTCGCAGCCGGCTGCGGCGCGATGCCGCTCCGCTGAACGCGATGCTCGACTTCTACTTCCGATCGGCGGTCGTTGGCTGACCCGTGGGACAGCCGCTGCGAGCGCGAGCGGACCAAAGGGGGTTCCTACCGAGGAGGCACCGAAGCCGCTGGCTCCTTGGACCCTTATCTGGACCCCAATTCGCGGCGTCTCAGCAAAGGACGAGGCCTGCAAACGGGCCGAGCGTGACTCCCTGACGCCACCTCCCAGATGGAACGGCTGTTCGAGGACGGAGGTGGGTCACATGCCTCCTCGTGACGATTGCTTG
>JAUSJS010000197.1 GCA_030647575.1 Candidatus Limnocylindrales bacterium
AGCCGAGTGCGCGCGCGAGCCCCTGGTCCCAGGCATGGCGCAGGTCGGCGACCGGGACCTCCAGGGCATCGGTAACACGGCTGCCGCGCTCCTCGGCGGCGCCCATCGGGCCGGCCCCGGTGGACTCGATGACAAGCGCCGCCCCGCCGACGGACCCGATTCGGCCGACCGGCAGCCCATGCTGGCGGGCCAGCAGCTCCAGGGCTGGCGCGTGCCGTACCTCGCAGCTCACGACCAGCCGCGACGGGCTCTCGCCGAAGAGGGCGACCGCCGGAGAACCCACCAGCGCGATCCTGAGCTGCGCCCCGAGCCCGCCCCACATCGCACACTCGGCAAGGGCGACCGCCAGGCCGCCGCCCGAGACGTCCTGGGCAGAGGCGACCAGGCCGCGGGCGATCGCCTCGCGGACGAACGCCTGGACCGCCGCTTCGCGCGCAAGGTCGAGGCCTGGCGGCCCATCCTCCATTGCCGCGCCCGCGAGCGTCGCGTAGGCGGAGCCGGCCAAACCGGGAGTCGCGTCGCCGACGAGCACGATGGCGTCGCCCGCCTGCCGGAACGCCGGCCCCACCAGGGTGGCAACGTCCTCGAGCAGCCCGACCACGCCGATCTCTGGCGTTGGGGCGATCGCTCCGGTCGGCGATTCGTTGTAGAGCGAGACGTTGCCGCCGGTGACCGGCAGGCCGAGCGCCCGGCAGGCATCCCCCACACCCCGGACGCCCTCGCTCAGCTGCCAGAAGACCTCCGCGCGCGTCGGATCGCCGTAGTTGAGGCAGTTCGTCACGCCGAGCGGGCGCGCGCCGGTGATCGAGACGTTGCGGGTCGCCTCCGCGACCGAAAGCGCGGCGCCCAGCCACGGATCGAGCTGGCCGACCGAATGGTTGGCGTCGGTCGACGCGACGAGCGCCTTGGTCGTCCCTTTCACGCGGAGCACGGCCGCGCCCCGCCCGGGCCCGGCCACGGTGTCTGCCCCGACGGTGGAGTCGTACTGCTCGTAGACGATCCGCCGCGACGCGAGATTGGGCGATCCGAGCAGCGCCAGGAGCACGGCGCCCGGATCCATGCCACGCTCGGGCAGATTGTCGCTGACGGCGGCCGGCGCCCCGGGTGCGGGAGCGTCGCGACGATGGGTCGGCGCCAGCAACACCCGCTGGTGGACGATGGCATCGCTGGTCAGGGCGCTAGCCGGGATTCGCGCCAGCTCGCGTGCGCCCGGCAAGGGATGTCCGTCGCCGTCCAGGCCACCCTCCACGACGGCGATGTCACGATCGGCCGTGACCCGACCGATGATCGCGACGGGCAGGCCCCATCGCTCACAAACCTCGCGAACCGCCGGCCACTGGTCCGGCCGGACCGCCGCGCACATCCGTTCCTGCGACTCGGAGATCAGGACCTCGAAGGGAGCGAGCCCTGGTTCGCGCCGCGGGATCGCGTCGAGGTCGATCACGATCCCGGTTCCCGCCCGGTCGGCCGTCTCCGACGTCGCGCAGGTGATCCCGCCGGCGCCCAGGTCCTGGAGCCCCTCGACGAGGCCGCGTTCGCACAGCTCGAGCGACGCCTCGATCAGCAGCTTCTCCGCGAACGGGTCGCCAACCTGGACGCTCGGGCGCTTCGACGGATCGTCGTCGGTGAAGGTCGCGCTGGCCAGCACCGACGCTCCGCCGATCCCATCACGCCCGGTGGCCGAGCCGAACAGGACAACGAGGTTTCCAGGCCCCGGCGCGGAGGCCAGGGTGAGGCGCTGCTCCTCCAGCAGGCCAATGGCCATCACGTTGACCAGCGGGTTGCCCTGGTAGCTCGGATCGAAGACGAGCTCACCGCCGACCGTCGGGACGCCGACACAGTTGCCATAGCCACCGACGCCGCGGACGACCCCGTCGACCAGGTGGCGCGTCCGCGGCTCACTCGGATCGCCGAAACGGAGCGCATCGAGCACGGCGATCGGTCGCGCGCCCATCGTGAAGATGTCCCGCAGGATGCCACCGACCCCGGTCGCGGCGCCCTGGTACGGCTCGACGGCCGACGGATGGTTGTGCGACTCGATCTTGAACGCAACAGCCAGGCCGCCCCCGATCGAGACCACGCCGGCATTCTCGCCCGGACCGGCGACGACGCCCGTGCCCGCCGTCGGGAGGGTCCGCAGCAGCGACTTCGAGCTCTTGTACGAGCAATGCTCGCTCCACATGACGCTGAACATCGCGAGCTCGAGGTCGTTCGGGTCGCGGCCGCGGAGACGATCCCGGATCGCCTCGAGCTCATCGTCGGTGACGCCGAGCCGGCGGTGGAGCGGCTCAATCGGGCGCTCGGCCACGGTCATGAAGCGCCGACTTTGACGGGCGTCCGGACGCCGGCGGCGCGACCGGCGCTTTCGACGAGCGAGCGGATGATCCCCATGCCGTCGGCCGAGCCCAGGATCGCCTCGGCGGCCCGCTCCGGGTGCGGCATCAACCCGGCCACGTTGCCGGCCGCGTTGAGCACCCCGGCGATCGCCCGAAGCGAGCCGTTGGGGTTTGCCGGCTCATCCGATCCCGCGGGTACGCCGTCGGCATCGACGTACCGGAAGAGGACCTGCCCGTCGCGCTCGAGGGCATCCAGCGTCGCCTCGTCGGCGTAGTAGCAGCCTTCGCCGTGGGCCACGGGCATGCGCAGGGGTCGGTTGGAGTCCAGGGCGTGGGTGAACGGCGTATCCAGCCGCTCGGGGACGATGGCCACATCTCGCCCGGCGAATCGCAGCGAGGCGTTGCGCAGCAGGGCGCCCGGCACGAGACCGGCCTCGGCCAGGACCTGGAAGCCGTTGCAGATGCCGAGGACGAGGCCGTCGGCCGCGGCAAAGTCGGCGACCGCCCGCATGATCGGGCTAAACCGGGCGATCGCGCCGGCTCGCAGGTAATCCCCGTAGGCGAAGCCACCGGGCAGGACGACCGCCGCCGCGCCGTCCAGGCTGCCCTGCTCGTGCCACAGCGCGACCGGCTCGGCGCCGGCCAGCTCCAGGGCATAGAGCGTGTCCCGATCGCAGTTGCTGCCAGGAAAGACGACGACCCCGATGCGGACCGGCACGTCAGGCCTCCCCCGCCCCGCCGGCGACCGCGCTCACGATTGACGATGCCTCGCCGAGGAGCTCGAGGTCGTAGGCCTCGATCAGGGGGTTGGACAGGAGCTCACCGGCAAGCTGCTCGACGACCGCCCGGGCGGACGCCTCATCGCTCGCATCCACGGTCAGCTCGACCCGCCGGCCGACCCGCA
>JAUSJS010000284.1 GCA_030647575.1 Candidatus Limnocylindrales bacterium
AACAGAGACGCTACGCATAGAGCCCTACCGGCGCAGCAGCGGGGGTGCGACTCCGTCCCATCCGTGCCACGTCAGCTGACACGGCGTCGAAGTGCAGGCTCGTCGATCGACACTATGACCTGATCGTGTCGACGCCCATACCGAGGCTCTCACCGCGAGAGGCGCCGGGTCGGCCGAATAGCGGGCGCACTCGGTCGAGGGACCCGAGCTGCGTGGGCCCGCCCTGGATCGTGACGCGAGGGTCTCGGGGCGAGTTGTCGCAGGATCAGGACTACCAGCCACTCCCTTCGGTCCGGATGTGCCCGGTGAGGTCCTTGGCGCGCGGATCCGGTTTCGTCTCGGCGGGTAGGTCGGGCAGCCGGATTTCCTCGTCGCGCGACAACCGGATCCAGTCCCACAGCTCGTGGTTCACGAGGATCGTGCCGACGCGCGCGCGGTGGTTCTGAGCGCCCGACCGGTACTCGATCCAGGACTCGGTGAGCGGCACCATCGGCTTGCGGCGCCGGATCTGCTGGAGCGGGTCGGCGCCGGGCAGCCCGTGGACATAACCGTGGATGACGTACGGCCCTGTCTGCAGCGTGACCGGGTATGGACGGCGACGGCTGCGCCGCGCGGGGTCGCCCCGCGGGCCGGACGCTCGCACCGCCAGCACCTCGTCACGCTTCACGATCAGGTCCATTACCTGCGTGGCCAGCCCGTCGTCGAGCCGCACGATCATCACGTCGGTCAGCTGGTACTCCGTGGCGTCGTTCAGGGTGTCCGACATCCGTTCGCCGGTTAGGCGCATGAAGCCGAAGACTCGGCAGTCCTCGGCGTACGCCGCGAGCTCGACCTCGCGCCCCGGAACGGGGGCCGGCTCGAGCTCGGCGGTCTCCTCGAGGTGTGCGGCCGGCGGGCCGGGCGCTCGCAGCCGCCGGCGGAGGTCGCCCAGCAGCGTGACCACGGCTACGCCGTCGATCTCTGCCGGCGATCGCCGCGCAGGCGAATGAGCTGCCTCGGGGGCGTGATGAGCAGCGACGGATCGGGCACCGGCGGGGCCGCACTGAAGAGGTCGCAGAACAGCGATACGAGTTCGGGGTCGAACTGGAGCTGCGCGTACCGGCGGAGCTCGGCGATCGCCGCGCTATGCCCGATCGAGGCCCGGTACGGCCGGTCGTGGACCATGGCGTCATAGGCGTCGGCGATCGCGACGATCCGAGCACCAAGCGGAATTTCGGTACCGCGCAAGCCAAACGGGTACCCGTGGCCAGAGAATCGCTCGTGATGGTGCAGGATGATCACCCCGGCGTCGCGCACGGTCGCGACCTCTTCGATGATCACCTGGCCGATGCGCGGGTGCTGGACGACGGACTCCCATTCCTCGGGGCTCAGCGGGCCTGGCTTCTCGAAAATCTGCTCGGGGATCGCGACCTTTCCGATATCGTGGAGGAGCGATGCGATCCGGACGCGCTGGACCTCCTTCTCGGGCTGATTGAGTTCGCGCGCCATCTGGACAGAGATCGCGGCGATGAGTGACGAGGGCTTGCCGCGGTAGTGGGGAAGGGGATCCACGACTGCGGCGAGGGCGGCTTCTGCGGCGTGACGCGCGAGCGCGCCGACTTCGGCAGCCCGCGTTCGCCCGGCAGCGGAGATCGGGGAACGCGGGATCCGCGCGCTGTCGTCGTCGACCTCGGCGAACACGAAAGTCTGGTTCCGTCCGAGTGCCTTCGCCGAGTACATGGCGGCGTCGGCGTCGCGCAGCAGCTGGTCCACGCGGAGGTGCTGGCCCTGCCCGCCGGCTATGCCGATGGAGACCGAGACGACGCACTGCTCGGCGACGCCGGCGAAGCGTTCCTTCATGACCAGAAGGCGCACCTTCTCGGCGACGGCTGTCGCCTCGTCGACCGTCGTTTCTGGGAAGACGAACACGAACTCCTCGCCGCCGTAGCGGGCGACCAGATCCGACTGGCGCGTGCTCTCCCTGAAGACCTTAGACACGCCCTGCAGGACGATGTCGCCAGCCTCGTGCCCGTAGGTGTCGTTGACCGCCTTGAAGTGGTCGATGTCGACAAATGCGATCGAGAGTGGTCGGCCGTAGCGCGTGACGCGCTCGACCTCAGCGAACAGGAACGCGAGGAGCGTGGGGCGATTGGCGACCTGGGTGAGGCGGTCGGTGGTGGCCGCTTGCTGAGCGGATAGAAGCGCGTCGGCGATGTCAGTGATCAACCTGGCGATCGACGCCAGTGGCCCGAACGTCCCGGCAGCAGGGAGCGCCTCGGTACTGCCGTCGACGACCGCGCGGGTGGCGGTCGCCAAGTCGCTGACCCAGCCGCGCGCTGCGAGTCCGGCGAGCCGGACGCCGACGAACATGCCCACGGAGCTCGCGGCCAGGACGCCCGCAACGATCGCGCCCGCTTCGGCGAGCGTCGCGACGATCGCGGCACCGGCGAGGAAGGTGGCTGGCAGCAGGACGACAATACTGCGTCGATGGAGCACACCCCCACGCTACGGGCAGGACGTCGGAGCGAGAAGGCCTCAGGAGTACCACCTGTCGCGGTCCGAACGTCCCCGCGGACCTGACAGCGGGTGGTGCCGGATCGTCAGCCCGGGACTGCTCGCAGTGGGGCGGGCCGCTGCGGCCCCACCTCATGAGAAAGCCGGACCCCGAGCGGATATACCAGGCTCATCGCGCCGCCATGTTCCGCCGACTCGCCGACCATGACCACCTGGGCGAGCTCGACGCCGAGTATGGGTCAGCCCTGGGAGCGCGAAGCAGAGACGCACCCGAGCGAGCGCCTCTCCGCGCATTTCTAGGATCAAGGCGAGCGCTGGATCGCCGAACGTCAACGGACGAGGTGACCTCCCCCTCGGCCCTTCGAGGCTGGACGTCCGGAAACATTATCGCGACGACGGGACCGCAAGCACGGACCGGGGTGACGCATAGCGAAGGTCGCTTTGAGGCTTATCGAGGACTCCTCTTCAGACGCTCGGGCTGACGTTCCTGTGGGAGAACCTGGCGTCAGTACGTTTCGGCTGTGGCGGCCGGACACACCTCTCAATCTCCCGGCGCGCACCGAGCACCGCCGATCACATCGTGGCGCATTTCGAGGTGGCCGACATCGAGGCGGTGGTTCGCGAACTCGAGGAGCGCGACGTCAGGTTCATTGACTATGGCGAAGGGACGTTGCAGACAACGGCCACACCGCGCAGATCGGCCCAGCGCGCGGTTCCGGGACCCGGACGGCAAAACCCTCGGGCTTCGCCAGGCGTAGCAGTCGCCCACGTAGGCGACAAACGAGCCGTCCCACTCGGCCGAACACGATGGCCACGTCGTGGCGAGGCGTCGAGCGTGGCACTGTTC
>JAUSJS010000299.1 GCA_030647575.1 Candidatus Limnocylindrales bacterium
ATCCTCGGTCCCGGTACCGTGCACGAACGCCTGGAGCGACTCGTCCGTGAGACGGACGAGCGCCACGAGCGCTCCCGCGGCGTCAGCTGCGAGGCGTCGTCGCAGCTGACCGATCGCCAGCTGATCGCGCGGCTCCGCCACTTTGCGGGCGCGGACCCGCGACGGCGGACGGTCGGGCCATAGCGCTGGAGCGAGCCGCCGCCCCACCGCCGGTCAGGCCAGGCCCAACTCCGGCCACAACGCGTCGCCGAGAAGCCGCCGCGCCAGCTCGACTCCAAAACGGACGCGCGGTAAGGATCAGCGAGCGATCACGACTGTGGCATCCACGTGTGTCGCGACATGCTCGGACACGCTGCCCTGGAGGAACCGAGACACGGCGCCGAGCCCGCGAGAGCCGACGACGACAGTGTCGTACCCGCCTTCCTCGGCAATCCGCTCGATCGTCGCCGCCGGATCGCCTGCCGGCTCCAGGAATTCGGCGGTAATCCCGTGCTCGGTGAGGATCTGCTTCGCCTCCTGAAGCTCGTGCGCGTGGACGGTCCGATCATCCCATGGGTCGACGGGCGAACGACCTGGGTGGACGGGCACCACGCTCACAACTGTGACGAGTGCGTCGAACCCCTTCGCCAGATCGATCGCGATGTCGAGCGCCCGGCGCGCCGGCTCACCGCCGTCATACGCGACCAGAATGCGCTTCATCTCAGTGCTCCTTCCGGCGTCGCCGGCAAGAACGGGTCATCGGCCGGACGCCAATGAGAGCATCGGCGGCCACGGCTGGCGCCGCAAGGGCCGAAGGTCACCTTGACGTGAGCCGACTGCGACCTGCCCGACGGGCGGTCGTACTGGGTTCTAAACGACCGGATGTCGGGGCCCACCTCCACGAGGAGCGGCAGCAGGCATCTGATCAGGCCGGCGACCGGACGCGACTGTCTGGCCAGCTCAGGGGCCGGGTGGCAGGGCGGCAGCGGCGATGTAGTGCGGCAACAGGGTCGCCCAGCCGCCTCGATTCCGGTCGCGCCAATGCTCACCGACGTCACCGAGCCGTTCCCAGCCGCGGTGCTCGATCTCGACCCTGGTCGCCGCGCCGCTGATCCGACGTTCGAAGATCCGCCCACCGGGTCGCCCCTCCAGGACGACGGTCAGGTTCTCCTCGGCGGAAACCGTGTGGTCCTTGGGCCACCATTGGGCGATCCTGTTGGTCCAGACGTCAAACGCGTGGTCGACCGGGCAGTCGACCTCGAAGGTCAGGCGGATCGGCTCGATCACCGGTCGGGGCGCTCGGCGGTTGTGTTCGTGGCCACGAGGCGAAAACGCACGGCCGCCTCTCCCCACACGCGCTCCACGTAGGCCTGGACAGCCTCGACGCCCTGGTCGTGGAGCTGGTATATCCGCCGTGTCCCGCGGGGTTTCTCGACGACCAGCCCGGCACGCTTCAGCAGGCGAAGATGGCGCGAGACGGCAGGCCGACTGATTGGCAGCACGTCCGCGATCTCCTGGACAGAGCGCTCGCCGGCGCCCAGCAGTTCGACGATCGCCCGGCGATTCGGATCGCCGAGGGCGTCGAACGGGTCGCCGGCCGGCATGGGGAGGGCCATCCGATCAGGCCTGCTGGTGGCGCGTCGGCTCACCCCTCGGGATCGTGCGCGCCGTGGTCGAACGGCTTCATTCGATCGCCCGCATCTTGTTGTTCTTGGCGTCGTGCGTGACCTCCGCCAGGCCCAAAGCCTCCAGGAGCGGCGGCATATAGACCCCGAACCGACCGCGAAGACCCTTCTTCAGGCCATACCAGCCGCCGAGGGGATTGTCCGCCGAGCGCCCCCACGCCTCGACCGTCCCATCGGCCGCCGGCTTCTGTTCGTCGGCACCGCCGAGGGGCATCCAGTCGCCGTGGGCCTCGAGCATTGCGTACAGGTCATCGATGGCTCGGGCGTCGTAGAGCAGCTTCGTGCCACCGACCTGGCAGACGATCGTCGGCGGATTCGACGCGTCATCCCGGTGCATCACGTACCCCGAGGTGCCGGGTGGGGTCTTCAGGACCCACGGGTCGTCCTTCGTGCCGCTGCCCGTCGCCATGTCGCTCCTCCAAGCTCCGTTTCCGTAACCGTGCGGCTACGGTAACAGCTTTGTCACCGTCGCGAGGTGAGGCAATGAACCGCGACCGCGAACCGGCTGGGTGCGACCATTTGCAACGAGCCTAGTTACAATGTCTCGCGTTCGCAAGGCCACCCATGAGGTCCCACATGGTCGCCCCCCAACCACTCGAAGACCTGATCATCGCCACCGGTGCCGAGGCGCAGGCGCGGACCGGCGCACGCGTGGAGCCGTGCCCGCGCTGGGTCCGGGCGTTCGTCGGCGGGATCGCCGTCGCCGACTCGAAGCAGGCGCTGACAGTCACGCTGGGCCTGCCGGTCTACTACTTCCCGCTGCGCGATGTCCGGGCGGACCTGTTTGAGACGTCCGAACGCGCCGAGTCGCACCCGATCTACGGCGAGCGTTCGTTCTATCACCTGCGCATCGGCGACCGGCTCGTCGAGAACGCCGGTTGGCGGTTCGTAGCGCCGCCCCCGGAGGCAGCCGCGCTCGCCGACCGCGTGGCGTTCTACTGGGACCGCCTCGACCACTGGTACGAGGAGGACGACGAGGTCTACGTCCACCCGCGCGATCCGTACCACCGGGTGGACGTCCTGAACAGCTCGCGCCACGTCCGGGTCATCGTCGGTGGCGAGGTGGTCGCCGACTCGCACCGGCCTCGACTGCTGTTCGAGACGGGCCTCCCGACCCGCTACTACCTGCCGCCTATGGACGTCCGAATGGACCTCCTGACTCAGTCGAAGACCGTTACGCATTGCCCGTACAAGGGCCGGACGGTCCATTTCGACCTGGGCCTCGGCGACCGGGCCTGGCGGGACGTCGCCTGGAGCTACCCGTACCCGATCCCCGAGTGCCCTAAGATCGAGAACCTGGTCTGCTTCTACGACGAGCGCGTGGATGCGATCGAGGTCGACGGCGGAGTCCAGCCGAGGCCGCGAACGCCGTGGTCGTCGTCGTCGCCGTCTCAGGTTGGAACCAACGGACGCACGTAACCGGGCCAATCCCGATCAGGCGGGCGCCTCCTCGAATGTGGTCATCGTCTCAGATGACCACAACGCCACTCCGGAGTCACGCGGCTTGCTCGCTACCGTCCGCGGGTGATCCCGGCCGAGCCGGCAAGGGACCGGCAGCCACGGCGGCCGCAAGCTACGACGAGGTGGGATGGGCGGACGGACGTGCCTTCGGCGGCTGACCGGCGTTCGCACGTCATCGTTCCTGCCCGTTTCGCTTTGCTCTCGATCCCCCCAGGAGCATCAGCGCCAACAACGGGAAGAGCATCACCGAAAGCAAGCCGGCGCCGATAAGCGCCGCGCCCGTAGCCGCACTGATCTGACCGAGGGCAGTCCCGATCTGAACCGCGGCCACGACGAAGCTCAGCGACGTCGCCTGAAGGAGACCCGCAGCCACGGTCCGGCGATTGCCGAGCACGCGACGGTACAGCAGGGCAGGTATCGCCCGCACTATGAGCAGCGCGAGCAGAAAGATTGGCACCCGGACCATGGTGGACGCACTCGATAGGAGGGCGGAGAGGTTGAACTCCACGCCGCTTGAGACGAAGAAGACGGGGATGAGAAATCCGTAGCCGATCCCGTCCAGCTTCAGCCGGAAGTGGGGGTGGGTCGCGGTGGCGTCGGCGTCCACGATCCTGAGGATGACTCCGGCCATGAACGCCCCAAGGATCGTCTGCAATCCGAACCGCTCGGCCAGACCAACGAACCCGATCAGAAGCAGCACCGCCCCTCGAACACGAATCTGTGCCGTGGTGTCCCCTAGCCTGCCGAGGGTCCCCGAGAGCATCTTCGATCGTCCGGTGCGGGCTAGGCCGAACCCAGCCGCGGCGACCAGCGCCACGAAACTGCCCAGAAGCGTCAGCCTCGAGCCGACGTCACCAGCGTTGTTGGAGAAAAGCAAGGACAGAAGGATGACCGCGCCAAAGTCGGCGATCGTCGCACCCGCGAGCACGAGCTGTCCGAATTCGCCTTCAATCTCGCCAGCGTCTTTTAGAATCGGGGCCACCAAACCGAGGGCCGTGGCCGAAAGGACGATCCCTACAAAAAGGGGAGAGCGAACCTGCCCCGCCGCGCTCAGCGCGTAGCCTGCCGCTAGAGCGAGGCCGAGCGAGAGAACGAACCCCAGTCCGGCTAGTCGGAGCAGCCGACCTCGTAGCCGCCCGAGTTCGACGTCCAGGCCGGCCAAGAAGAGCAGGAACGCCAACCCCACAAGCGCCAGGACCTGGACGGGAAGGTCGGACTTGACCCACCCCAACCCCGACGGGCCGACGGCGATCCCGAGCACGATCTCGAGGACGACCGCCGGCAGCCGCAGCTTGGGGAACAGCCCCAGCGCCAGTGGCGCCGCGAACGCCACGGCGGCCACGATGACCAAGTTGGAGAACGAGATCTCGGTCATAAGGCTTCCCTAATCGAGACCCAAACCTGCACCACCCCGGCTCAGGTCTTGGGTCGAAGCCGGAACCCGAGGATGACCCGCTCGCCCTTGGAATTCGTGACGGCCTGCTGATGGATCATTTGGCAAGGCCGCGACGGCGACGGTGGACAGGTCGCCGGCACCGCCGGCGTAGGTGGAGTGCTGCGGGAGTTGGCGGTAGCCCATCACGCAGCGGCACTGCCGCCGCTGCTGCATGTCGCTGAGGTCGCCAGCCCTTCTCGTCGCAGGCGTGCGCCGGGGCGATTTCAATCAGGGCCTCCGCCCGGGGTGTCGGCATCACGTTCTTGGGCAGCGCGCAGCTCGAGAACATCAACCCCGGGACGCGGCCACCTGGCAGAACCGTCGGCTCATCGCCAACGACGCCAATTAACGGCCCCTGGCTGGGAAGCAGCCGTCACCTCTCCCTTCCATTCCGTAGAAGGCGTCCAAGACCTCCCCTTTCTCACGCTCTGAACCGCCCTGACTTCAGTGGAGACTCCATCGCTTGGAGGATCATGGAGTCATGGCAGAACACAGCAGCAGCAGTCCGTTCCAGCGGCGGTATCCGCGCGAGCTCCGGGAGCGGGCCGTCCGGATGGTCTTCGAGACGATCGCCGAGCGGGGTGATCGGTTCGGCGCGGTGACCCGGGTCGCCGGCCAGCTCGCTATCGGCCCCGAGTCCCTGCGCAAGTGGGTCCACCAGGCCGAGGTCGACGGCGGCAAGCGGACGGGCCTGACGACCGAGGAGCGCGAGCGGATGAAGCTGCTCGAGCGGGAGAACCGCGAGCTCCGCCGGGCCAACGAGATCCTCAAGGCCGCCGCGGCTGTCTTCGGGGCGGAGTTCGACCGCCGGTCCGCGAAATGACCACCTTCATCGACGCGCAGCGCGTCACCTTCGGGGTCGAGCCGATCTGCCAGACCCTGGAGATCGCCCCATCGACCTACTACGCCGCGAAGGTCCGGCCGCCCTCGGCTCGGTCCGTCCGGGACGAGGAACTCAAAGCCGAGATCAGCCGCATCCACCGGGGCAACTACGCGGTGTACGGCGCGCGCAAGCTCTGGCGTGCGCTCCGCCGCGAGGGCACCGAGGTCGGCCGCGACCGGGTCGGCCGGCTGATGCGGGGTCTCGGCCTCGCCGGCGCGGTCCGGGGCAGGCGGGTACAGACGACGATCCCGGCCCAGGTCGCCGAGCGGCCCGCCGATCTCGTCAACCGGAGCTTCAATGCCCCGGCCCCGAACCGCCTCTGGGTGGCTGACATCACGTACGTCTCGACCTGGACCGGCTTCTGCTACACGGCCTTCGTCATCGATGCCTTCAGCCGTGCGATCGTGGGCTGGCGGGTGTCGAGCTCGCTCCGGGCCGAGCTCGTCATCGACGCCCTCGAGATGGCGATCTGGACCCGGCGCTCGGCCGATCTCGCCGGGCTCGTCCACCACAGCGATCGGGGTGTCCAATACCTGGCCATCCGGTACACCGAGCGACTCGCCGACGCGGGAGCGGTCACCTCGGTCGGCTCCAAGGGCGACAGCTATGACAACGCCCTCGCCGAGACGGTCAACGGCCTCTACAAGACCGAGCTCATCCGCGCCCAGGGCCCCTGGCGGACGGCCGACCAGGTCGAGCTCGCCACCGCGGCCTGGGTGGCCTGGTGGAACGCGGAGCGTCTCCACTCCGCCTGCGGCGACATCCCCCCGGCCGAATTCGAGGCGGCCTACCATCAGCGCCTACCGGCGACCACCGCGGCCGCTTGAAACCCAATCACCTGGGTCTCCACGAAACCCAGGGCGGTTCAGGGCGGTTTCAAGGACGTCAACGGCCTGCCTTGGCCGCGGCCGTATATCCCTCGTTCACCTCGCCCTTGTGTGCAGAAAACGCAGCCAGTACCTCCTCCTTCTCCCGCTGGGGCACCTTGACGAAGTCAAGAGTGCGCCCAAGTTCAGCCGCGACTTCATCGAACTCCTCGGGAGAAATCTGGAGCTCGCGATGGGCTTCTTCCAAGCCAAGAGGAGTGCTCCCTGGTTTCGTGGCTGCAAATTGGAAGGGTCCACCCGCAACGTTGCAGACCCACAGGGTGCGCATGAATTTCAGGCCAGGCAGTCGGCCCAGATTGTTCGTGTGCCATTCCCGGAGGGCCGGGTTTGCCGATTTCTGACCAACGATCGGGTTCTGCACGACCGCATCGCTGAAGTGGTCAATGACTGCTGCGATGGCAAATGCGCCACCGAGCCTTTCGTACAGACTTGGCTCAGGCATGGTTCAGCCACCTCGTCTTATGGGTCTCTTTGTGGTCGGGGCTCGCGGCGAACTTGATGGACTCGCGATGAACCATCATTCCTCCTGCCCAATCAGTCCGGTCTCACCTGGCCGATGTCGCGCTCGCCGGCTCAATTGGTCAAGCGTGCGGGCGATCTCCGTTCCGACCTCGTCGAATTCTTCAAGCGTGAAGTGCAGATCCTTTTGCGCTTCACACCGAGTTCTTTGCGGGTGTATTGGAAGGAGTCCGCCGGCCTGCTGGCAGAGCCAGAGCGTCTGGATGAGCTTCAGGCCCGGTAGCTGGCCCGTCTGGTTCCGTTCCCTCAGGGCGGGATCCCCGTTGACCTTTGGATGGCCAAGCCGCCCGTGATCACGGCGATCCTGTGCGTCCGTGACAACCCTGCGCGCCACCGCATCGTCGACATCGCCTCCTGTGGGCTGCGGGTGGGGATACTCGTCCTAGAGCATCTGTGAACGTTACCGGGCTCAGGTCTCAGAAGTCAGTGACTGTAGTCACGCAGGTGCGTTGCAAAGCCTGTCGGTTTGGCTCAGGCGACCGGTCAGGCTCGCCTCGACGGTCCGCCGGCATCCGATCGAAGCAACTGCTTGCAGCCACCTTTTCGATCGTCGTCGATGGAGAAGGAGGACGGGCTGCGAGCACCGGGGCGGAGCCACGGGCTCGATCCACACGAGCACGAGCTGCGGCTAGACCAGGCGACGAAGCACGGCTTCATCCCGCATTTCAACACGGCCGCGCGAGAGGTGGATCGCGCCCGTCCGCTCGTAGGCCTCCATTAGGCGACTGACGACCTCACGGGCCGTTCCGAGCTCGGCGGCGATGTCCTCGTGTCTCATTGAGAGCACGCGCGCCGTGGCGAAGTGTTGAAGCAGGAGAGCGGCGAGGCGGCTTTCCATCGTGCGGAACGCGACATCCTCGAGAATGGTCGTGACTTCGAACAGAGCCCGGGACATGGATTCATAGACAAAACTGCGCATCGGCTCACTCGTGCTCACCCACTCGCGCAAAGCGGCGCCGGGAACAACCACCGCCTCTGTCGCGACTTCAGCCCGAGCCGCCGCGATCGCGGGCCTCCCGAGCAAGACGGACAGCATGTTGACCAAGCTCGACTGCTTGTCCCGCACGTGGTACAGGGTGATCTCGCGCCCAGTCGCCCCGATCTTGAAGACTCGAATGCTGCCCGTGCCTACCGCGACAAACTGGCTCGACGGATCGCCTTCCCTGAAGAGCCACTCCCCGGGTGCCAGTCTCACGTACCGAGCTGCCGCCGAGATCCTTGCCTGCAACTCAGCGGGCACTCCTCGATAGAAGTCGGCCTGATCCAGAATGCTATGTGTGTCCAAGTCGTCAGGTCCCAATCATCGTGGACCTGCTCGCCCAGATGGCCTCAGGGACGATGACGTCGAGCCGGCCGGCAGTCAAGTCTTCTGCTAGGCACGATTGCATATAGAGACAGTCTCGCGAGGGTGTGCAAAACCGGCCGTCGAAGCCGTCCTTGCGGAGCCCGGCCGCGGCGCTCGCTCCGGCGAGGCTCGCCCCGACGGTGACGAACGTCTGTTTGTTCACGACGCGTCCTCCGGGAATCGGTAGCGAAGAAAAAGGTGGTTGCCGGCCCGGCGGACCGACAGGAGCTCCCCCCACGAGGCTCGCTCCGGCCAGAGGGCGATGCCTTCGAGAAGCGCGAGCCGGCGAGAGTCGCGGTCGCGCCCGACCAACTGCGGCGCGAGCGTGAGGAACAGCTCGTCGAGCAGTCCTGCCGCGGCGAGTCCGGCGATCACGTGCGGTCCACCTTCGGACAGAACGACGCGAGCGCCCATCCGCCGGGCAAGATCGATCAGCGCCTCTGGCGCCACCTCATCACCGTCGCCGAGCGACTCGATCCGGGCGTCGTCGGGAAACCCGGCGGCACGTAGGCGCTCGGCCGTACCGGCCGGTCCGGCGAGTACGACCGGGACGTCAGCGTTGCGGAACGCGGCATGCGTCGGGTCCAGGTCTCCGCTCGCGGTCACGATGAGCGTCGCGGGCTCCGGGGCGAGGCCAAGCCGGCGTCTGAGATCGCGGTATAAACCAGCAGCCTGGGGGTGTGCCCGCGCGGGCGTCCAGCCCGTGCCCGCCGACGCGCGCACGGTCCCAGCGCCGACCAGCACGACGTCGGCCATAGCCCGGAGAAGACCCATCACGAAGCGATCGGTGGAGCTGAAGCCACTCACCGCGCCGCCGCCGGTCCGCCCGTCTGGATCGAGGGCGACGGCGCCGTCGATCGTCTCGACGAAGTTCGCGATCACCGTCGGCCGGTCATCGCGAAGCGGGATCGTCAGGTCGCCACCGTAGGCGCGGCGAAGCTCGGCCGGAAGGCCGCCACGGACGCCCGTTGACGCCTCGGCTGGTGCCTCGAAGAGGAGGCTCAGGGGCTCCGTCCCTCGCGGTGCGCTCCTGGACGGGAGCGGGCGCGTGTCCAGGAGAGATGTCGTCATCGTGAGCCACGCCCGATCCCGGCGATATCGCGGAACTCGGCTCGGAGGCTGGCGTCGCGCTCGTACACGCCACGGTAGGCGGTCGTCCGCGTCCGTGACTCGTGCTCGCGCACCCCGCGCATCTGCGTGCACAGGTGTTCGGCCTCGAGATAGACCGCGACCCCGTGGGCCTGCGTCAAGCTCGCCAGCGAGTCCGCCAGCTGGTGGGTCATCCGTTCTTGGACCCCGAACCGTCGGGTGAGCACGCGGACCAGGCGGGTAAGCTTGCTGATGCCCAGAATCTCCTCGTGGGCGACGTAGCCCAACCAGGCCCGGCCGAAGAACGGCAGGGCATGGTGCTCGCACAGGGCGAAGAACGGGATCGGGCCCTCGACGATCTGCGCGAGCTCGCAGTTCGCGCCGCCGTGGCACTCCGTCGGGAACGACGTGACCAGCTTCGGATCTCCGTCATACCCGTCGGTGACGTCCACCAGGGCGGCCAACAGACGACGCGGCGTCTCGCGGGTGCCCGGCGTATCGAGGTCCAACCCGAGCGCCGAGAGGATCTCAGCGAGGTTGCGCTCGTAGCGCAGCCGGTCGGGCTTGGCGATGGCGCGTCGTCTGCCAGGTATGTGAGCCTTCCCGAGATCGAGGCCCTCCATGACATCGTCGTGCGGGAGGCCCGAAGCAAGCGGGTAGACGGTGACGGTCGCGGTCATGAGGGATCGGCTCTCCGTAGTGTTCGGGCGGGGGATTGGCCTCGGGAAGCTGCCGAGACCGGCGGCTTCCCGAGACGGGGAGGTCAGTGGGCGAATTGCTCGGGGAACTGCCGGATGATCCCGTCGCTGAGCATGTCCGCCATCTCGAGGATCTCGGCGTGGACACGGTCGTACCCGACCACGTCGTCCGCGTAACGACCCTGGAGCCGGGCGACCGCCTCGGCGAGAGTGAGGTCGAGGTGCGCCTTCATCATCGCCTTCATGTCGGCGAGCGGCCAGTTCGCGGGATTGGCGGTGCTCAGGAACGTGGCGATCTCGTCGCCGTTCGCGTACCACCGTGCACTCGCGTCGGCGAGACTCGGAGCGTCGCCGGCCTTGGCGTCGGCGAGGACCTCGGCAGCGGTCAGGATGTGCACGCCCAGGAGCGCGGTCAGCTGCTCGCCGGCGGCCGTCCCGTAGAACGGCTTGATGGCATTCCCGATATCGACTTGGTTGGCCAGGAGACGGTCAACCGTGGGTCCGATGTCAGGCAGGTTCGAGGGATCGGTCGCAGCGCTGACGATGAACAGCCGGGTCCACGTGATGTGGTCCTCCCAGAGCTTGCGCATCGCGTCGTGGAAGGCCGCGCGGTGCGTCACGGCACTGTGGGTGCTGGCTGCGTCCACCGCGGCCGCGCCGCCGAGTCGTGGCGCGAAAGCGATCGCGAGGCTAAGCGCTACCAGGACTGCTCCGCTCCGAATCAAGGTCCTCATCTGTTCCTCCTGTCCCCTGGCGACCAGGGATCGTGGCCGGGACTTCAGGCTGCGTCGCGGGCCGGGAAGACGCAGTCCGCGCACAAGGGCCGCCCATCGGGTTCGGCGGCACGCATGACGCACCCGAGGCAGATGTGGCGCTCCCAGGTGATCGCACCCGTCGCTTCATCGACATCCGGTCGTCCGCCGACGTAGCACGCGTGCTGGTGACGACAGACGTCACAGTTCGCGACGGTGGGGTCGCCTTGGTCGAAGTGGCGTTGGCTGGGTCTCGCTGTTGTGCGGTCCATCGTCTGGCCTCCTGGTGGTTACTAAAAATAGCGGCGGCTAGTTTTATTGTCAAGGGTTAACGCAAGTTCAGATTTGTTTTATCCTGCAGCCCATGACCGAGCCGACTTCTACCGCTGCGCCCCTCGCCGAGCGGCTCGAGGCAATCGCCGTCCTCGCCGAGCCGGTCCGACGGGCGCTCTTCTTGCACGTCGTTGGAGCGGCCGAGCCGGTCAGTCGCGATGAGGCAGCGTCGGCCGTTGGGATCTCGCGAGCGCTCGCGGCGTTCCATCTGGAGCGGCTCCTCGACGCAGGGCTGCTCGAGGCCGATTGCCGCCGTCGCGAGGACCGAGGTCGACCTGGCCGAGGGCGGCCGACCAAGCTCTACCGTCCGGCCAACCGCCAGCTCGAGTTGTCAGTCCCGCCTCGACAGTACGAACTGGCCGCTTTGCTCTTCACGGATGCCCTCGCCACGATCGAAGGCCGCCAGCCCTCGACGAGGCCGCGCGAGCGCACGGCCGCTCGCTCGGAGCGCGCGTTCGTCAGCGCGTCGGCCGGAGGGCAAGCATGGAGCGGTTGCTCAACGCGACCGGGCAAGTCCTCGCGGAGCAGGGCTTCGCCCCACACCGGTGCGAGGCGACCAGGCTCTGTCTCGCGAACTGTCCATTCGATGCATTGGCTAAACGCCACCGCGAAGTTGTCTGTCCGACCAACCTTGCTCTGGTCGACGGCCTGCTCGACGGAGCTGGGATCCATGGGGTGAAAGCCCACATGGAGCCTTCGCAGGGCCGATGCTGCATCGTCCTGGATAGGGGGATGGTCGACATGTAGCGGGCGGTGCCAGAGCGCCCTCCGACCGAGGTCATCGCCCTGCCACTCGTCTCTCGTCACGCGTGGAGAAGGCGGGAACGGCGGTGGCGACGCTCGTGCGCCGCGGGCAGATGGTCCCTAATCACGTAGTCATCGGGACGTCGCCAACAGAGGCCCGAGTGCTGCCGCACCTCGCCGCGCCGAGTCGGTCCTCCGGGGACAATGACGTCGAGCGCTCGCAGTCCCCGATGCGTTTCCGCAGGCGTAACAGCTCGTCGCCCTCGCGCCTGATCTGTCAGCTGGCCGACTCCGCTACGCGGGCACAGCCTCGGCGGCTTCCGCCGGACCAGGCACTCCGCCCGAGAGAACCTCGCCGACGCGGGCCGCAGCTGCCCGGCCCTGGGCGACGCAGTCGGGCACGCCGATGCCGCGGAAGGCAGCCCCCGCAATGGCGAGATTCGGTAGCCCGGCGAGCGCCGCGCTCGCGCCGGCGACCCGCTCCAGGTGGCCGACCGTGTAGTTGGGCATCTGGCCAATCCAGCGCGCGACCCGGGCCAGGATCGGAGCGGCGTGGACCCCCATCGCCAGGGCGAGGTCCCGCTCCACCAGCGCGACGATCTCGGCATCCGAGCCAGCCAGCACGCCCGGCGAGCGCGACCCGATGAAGACGCGCAGGAGGACGGTCCCGTCGGGCGCCCGCCCGGCCCACTTCAGTGAGCTCATCGTGCAGGCATCGACCGCGAGCGGCTCCCCTTCGGCAACGAGGAACCCGTGGCCAGACGGCGGCTTCGGGAACTGGTCGAGCCGGTAGCCGAGCGAGACGACCGCCGTCGAGCTGTGGGTGATCGACCGGACGTGTGCCGCCGCCGCGGGGGCGATCTCATCGAGGAGGCCGGCGGTAACCGGCCCGGGAGACGCGAGGACGACCGCCTCCGGCCGAAGGAGCTCACCGTTCGCGAAGCGGACGTCGAACCCGCCGCCGCGTCCCACGAGGGTGACGGCCGTCGACTTCATCCGAACCTCGACCCCCGAGGACTCCTCGATCGCCTCGACCAAGGCCCCGCTGAGCTGGCCCATACCGCCGGCCAGGCTGACGAACGGCGAGCCGCTTCCGCCGACCTTGGCGGCGCGCCCCGAGGCGATCCCAGCGAGCAGGAGGCTCCGGTGTCGGCGCTCGGCCTCCCGCAGCTGGGGGACGACGGCGTCGAGGCTCAGCTCGTCGATCGGGGTGCCGTAGACGCCGCCGAGGAGCGGGCCAGCCAGCCGGTCGACGAGGACGCCGCCGAGCCGCCGGCGGAGGAACGCCCCGACGGAAACATCACGGCCGAGCCCATCGCGCGGAAGGACCAGGTCGAGCCCGATCCGCAGCTTCTCGAGCGGCGAGAACATGTCGGTCGCGATGAACGGACCCAGCCGGGTCGGGAGGGCGAGGCCCATCCCCTCGGGCAGCTGCACGAACCGGCCGCGCGACCGGATCCAAACCGTCCGCGGGTGGGTCGGCCCGATAATCGCGTCGCCGAGGCTCAGCTCGCGGGCCAGCTCGAGCGCCGCCGGCCGGTAGCTGATGAACGAATCGGGGCCGGACTCGACGAGGAACCCGTCGACGCGCTCCGTCCGGACCTTGCCGCCCAGCCGATCGGTCGCCTCGACGAGCATGGTCGGGATCCCGGCCCGGCCGAGCGCGTACGCCGCGGTCAGGCCGCTGATCCCGCCACCGACGACCAGGACCGTCATCGCCGTCGCACCCGGCTCACGACTCCGGGGTGCCGGCGAGCGGCGGGACGAACGGGCAGAGCGGATCGGCCTCGAGGAAGTCGCCGGTCCAGGCGTAGGCCCGGGCTCGGGACCCGCCGCAGATTTGGGCGTACTCGCAACGGCCGCAGCGACCCTTGTAGGTCGTGACGTCGCGCAGGCTGGTGAACACCGGCTGGGTCCGGTAGAGCTCGACCAGGTCGTCGCTCCGGACGTTGCCGGTCCGAACGGGGAGGAACCCGGACGGGTGCACGGAGCCGTCATAGGCGATGAACATGATCCCGTTGCCGTCGCGGACGCCGAAGCCGCGTCCCACGGACGTCGCCGCGATCGCCGCCTGGTCCATGCCCTCGGCGAGCATCCTCTTGATTGCGACCCGGCGATAGTGGGTCGCCTCGGTCGTCTTGATCTGGAACGGCGACGTCTTCGACAGGTCGTAGAGCCAGTGATTGAGCCGCTCGGAGTCGACCGGCCCGATCTCCCGGAGGCCGCTGCCTCGCCCCATCGAGATGAGGAAGAAGAGGCTCCAGCGCATGATCCCGAGGGTCTTCATGAGCTCGTACGCGGCCGGCAGGTCGGGCAGGGTCTCGTCGGTCACGAGCGTGTTGATCTGCAGCGGCAGATCGAGCCGGTGGGCCCACTCAACCGCCCGCAAGGTCATGTCGAACGTGCCCGGCACGCCGCGGAACTCGTCGTGGCGGGCGGCGTCCGAGCCGTCGATGCTGAGCGACATGGTCTGGATGCCGGCGGCCCTCAGCGCCGCCAGGCGTTCGATCGTCATGTCCGGGGTCACCGCCGGGGCGAGCGACGCGCCGATCCCGCGCGCGGTTGCGGCCGTGACAAGGGTCTCGAGATCCGGGCGACGAAGGGGATCGCCGCCGGTAAAGACGAGGTGGGGATACGGCTGTCCGAAGCCGGTCACCCGGTCGAGCAGCGCGAACCCCTCCTCGGTGGACAGCTCGGCAGGATCCCGGTCCGGCATCGCCGTGGCCCGGCAGTGCTTGCATGCGAGGCCGCAGGACAGTGTCGTCTCCCAGTAGACGAGCATCGGCGCCCGCCCGTAGACGTAGCCCTCGGGCCGGACGGCCCCGACGGCGGTCGGGTGCCCACCAGGATGCCCGTCCGGATGCCCACCGGGATGTCCACCCGGGTGGCTCGGGCGATCGGTGATCAGCTGGCTCATGGTCGGTCTCGTTTCTGGTGACGGTCGGTCAGGGCGCGCCCGCCGGCTCGCGCTGCGTTTCGGGCAGGGCGGCCGTCGCGACGTCGGCCAGCCCGGCGATGAAGATCGGGTCGTCGTTCATCGAGCGCGCCCGCTCGAGTCGGACGCCCACGTCCCGGGCGACGGCCTGGGCCTCGATGTCGATGTCATAGAGGACCTCCAGATGGTCGGCAACGAAGCCGACCGGTCGGACGACGAGCTCGGTGACGCCCGTCCTGGCGAGCCGCCGGATCTCCTCGAGGATGTCCGGCCCGAGCCAGGCCTCGCCGGTCCGCCCGGCGCTCTGGAACGCGACGTCGTACTCGGCCAGGCCCAGGCGCTCGGCGACGAGCGCGGCCGTCCCGGCGACCTCGTCCGGATAGGGATCGCCCTCGGCGACCACCCGCGCCGGCAGGCTGTGGGCGGTGAACATCACCCGGACGCGCGTCGGGTCGGGGAAGCGGGCCAGCGCCTCGCTCGTCGTCGCGGCGAGCGCCTCGATGAAGCGTGGCTGGTCGTGCCACGAATCCACGACCACGACCGACGGCGGCCCCTCGCCGAGACCGGCCAGGGCGGCGTCCACCGCGCGCCGGTAGCCGGCGCCGTTCGACGACTTCTGGGGCGCCAGGGCAATCGCCACAAACCGCTCGACGCCGTCGGCCACCATGCCCTCGACGATCCGGCCGATCCGTGGCTCGATGTGGCGCATCCCCGCGTAGACGCGGAGCGCCCGTCCCCGCGCGGCGAGCTCCGCCTGGAGCGCGGCCCGCTGCGCCTCGACGATCCGTGACAGCGGCGAGCCGCCGCCGATCGCGCGATACCGGCCGACGAGCTCCTCAAGGAGTAGGGCCGATGGCGGGCTGCCCCGCCGGATGTCCGTGTAGTAGGCCTCGACCTGGTCGAGCCGGTCAGGACTGCCATAGGCCATGAGGAGGACGGCGTCGGTCATCTCGCGCTCCGTGAGGTGGCCGAAGTGAGGAGGGACGGGTCAGCGAAGGCGGTTGGCCGCGCGCCCGCTCCGTGGACAAGGTCGACAAGGCGCCGCAGGTCGTCCGGGTCGGTCCCGGGCAAGACGCCGTGGCCGAGGTTGAAGACGTGCCCCGGCCGACCGGCCGCCTGGTCGAGGATCCAGCGGGCCTGGTCGGCGACGGCGTCGAACGGGCCGAGGAGAAGCGACGGGTCGAGGTTGCCCTGGACGGATCGGTCCGGGACGATCGCCCAGCCGTCGGCGAGCCCGATCCGCCAGTCCAGCCCGATGACGTCGCCACCGGCATCGGCCATCGCCCGCAGAAGCCCGGCGGAGTCGGTACCGAAGTGAATCGCCGGGACGTCGAGATCGGCGAGCTCGGTGAACAGCCGGCGCATGTGCGGCGCGACCGACCGCCCGTAGTCGAACGGGCTGAGGGTGCCGACCCACGAGTCGAAGAGCTGGACCGCCTGGGCTCCGGCGGCGACCTGGGCCCGCAGGTACGCGACCGTCATATCGACCAGGGCGGCCACGAGCCGGTGGAACGTCGCCGGGTCTGCGTGGAGGAGCGTTTTGAGCCGCTGCGCGTCGCGCGACGACCGACCCTCGACGAGGTACGACGCAAGGGTGAACGGCGCCCCGGCGAAGCCGATGAGCGGGACTGGCGCCTCCCGTCGCACGAGCCGGATGGCCTCGAGCAGCGGGCCGACCGCGGCCTCGGCATCGAAGGCTCGGAGACGCGCCACGTCCTCGGGCGTGCGGATCGGCCGCTCGATGACCGGGCCGACGCCATCGACGATCTCGAGCTCCACCCCGATCCCGGGCAGCGGCGTCGTGATGTCGGCGAACAGGATGGCCGCGTCAACGCCCAGCCGGCGGACGGGCTGGAGGGTGACCTCCGCGCACAGCGCGGGATCGCTCGTGATCTCGGGGAGCGTCGCCCGCTCGCGGATCGTCCGGTACTCGGGTAGCGCGCGGCCGGCCTGACGCATGAACCAGACCGGCGTCGCATCGACGGGCTCGCGGCGGCAGGCCCGGAGGAAGCGGTCGGTCACACCCGGAACGCCTGTCCGGCGGCCTCGAGGGCCGCCTCGATCTCGGCCGGCCCGTGGGCCATCGAGACGAACCAGGCCTCGAACTGGGACGGCGGCAGGAGGATCCCCCGGTCGAGCATCGCCCCGAAGAATCGAGCGTACGCCGCGCGGTCGGAGGTGAGCGCCTCGGCGGCGTCGGTCGGCAGGTCCGGCCGGAAGAAGACGGTCAGGAGCGAGCCGACCCGGCTGATCGCGACCTGCCGGCCTCCGGCGGCGGCCGCCTCTTGCAGACCGCTCGCGAGTGTCTCGGCACTCGCCTCGAGCGCAAGGTACCGCTCCGGGCGGAGCTCGGCGAGCGTGGCGATGCCAGCAGCCATCGACAGCGGGTGACCCGACAGGGTTCCGGCCTGGTAGACCGGGCCGGCGGGAGCGACGAGGTTCATCAGATCGGCCCGGCCGCCATACGCCCCGATCGGCATCCCGCCTCCGATGATCTTGCCGAGCGTCGTCAGGTCAGGCTTGATCCCGAACCGCGCCTGCGCTCCTCCCGGCCCGAGCCGGAACCCGGTGATCACCTCGTCGAAGATGAGCAGCGCGCCATCGGCATGGGTCGTCTCACGCAGGTGCTCGAGGAAGCCAGGCGCCGGCGCCACGACGCCGATGTTCGCCGCGACCGGCTCGACGATGACGGCCGCGATCCGGCCGGGGTCCGCTGCAAACGCGAGGGTCAGTGAGCTCGAGTCGTTGTAGGGCAGGACGAGCGTCTGCGCCGCTGTGGCCTCGGGCACACCGGCACTGCCCGGGATCGCGTGGGTGACGACGCCCGAGCCCGCCTCGACGAGCAGCCCGTCGGCGTGGCCGTGGTAGCCGCCGGCGAACTTCACGATGAGGTCCCGACCGGTCGCAGCACGGGCCAGCCGCAGCGCACTCATCACCGCTTCGGTGCCCGACGACGTGAACCGCAGCCGCTCGAGCGATGGCATCGCCCGGCGAATCGCCTCGCCGAGCTCGATCTCGAGCGGGTGCGTCGCCCCAAGGGCAAACCCGTTCTTCGCCGCCGCCGTGACCGCCTCGAGCACTGCCCGATGGCCATGGCCCAGGATCGCCGGTCCCCAGGCGCCGATGAAGTCGACGTAGCGCCTACCATCTGTGTCCCAGACGTGCGGTCCCTCACCGCGCTCGAGCAGCAGCGGCGTCCGCGCGACGGCCCGGAAGGCCCGAACCGGGCTGTTCACGCCGCCCGGGAAGAGAGCCTCGGCCCGAGCGACAAGCGCCGGCGTCCGGGCGTCGGTGCCCGTCCCGGCCGTCACGAGGCACCCAGCAGCGACAGGATCTCGTCGAGCGGGCGATGGATCCCAAGCAGGATCGGGGTGTCGCTCACCGTCGAGCGCCGGCTCTCGGTGCTGCGCAGCGCGCGGACGAGGTCGCCGAAGGCGACGAGATCGTCGGTCTCGTAGGCGACCACGAATTCCTGGCTGTCGAGCCCGAAGGAATAGGCAAGCGCCTGGCGGACCATCGGGTAGTCGTGGCCGACCCGCATGTGCTCGTTCATCACTCCCTGCCGAGCTTCGCGCGATTGGAGGTACCAGTCGGTGCTCTTCGTGAACGGGTAGACGATGAGGTAGCGCGAGCGTTCGCCGGTGAAGGGCGACTGCTCCTGTTCGGTGGGCTTCTTCACGTACTGCGACGGGCCGATCCGGCCGATGAACGAGTGACGCACGGTGAGCCACCGGCCAAGACCCGCGCGCAGCAGGCCGGCGGCGCTCGCCTCCAACACGTCCACGCTCGGCGCCATTCGCCAGAACAGGAGGTCGACGCCGGCCTCGAGCCCGACCGAGGAGTACGGGATGCTCCGAACGCCATCGAGGTCCGCGGTGGCGTAGGCCTCAGCGAACCCGCATCCGTCGTCGTGGCGCTCTGCGTCCGACAGGCGCCGCCAGGCCGGGTCGAGCCCGAGTGCCAGAGTCTGGATGTACGTCTGGTCGTCGCCACTCATTGCTCGTCTCGAAGCCACGTGGCGATGTCGCCGGCCGCGTAGGTGAGGACGATCCCGGCACCGGCGCGCACGATCGCGGTCACGGCCTCGAGCATCGCCCGGCGCCCGTCGAGCCAGCCGCGCTCGGCGGCCGCGGCGAGCATCGCGAACTCGCCCGAGACCTGGTACGCGGCGATCGGCAGGTCGAACCGGGCGCGCGCGGCAGCCACGAGGTCGAGCGACGGGAGGGCCGGCTTGACGAGCAGAATGTCCGCGCCCTCGGCGACATCGAGCGCCATCTCGCGCAGCGCCTCGCGGCCGTTGGCCGGGTCCATCTGGTAGCCGCGCCGATCGCCGAACGCGGGGGCGCTGTCCGCCGCCTCCCTGAACGGGCCGTAGAAGGCCGAGGCGTGTTTCGCCGCGTAGGCCATGATCGCAGTGTGGCTGAAGCCCTCGGCGTCGAGGGCCGCCCGGATCGCCGCAACCTGGCCGTCCATCATCGCGCTCGGGGCAACGACGTCGGCGCCGGCCCGCGCCTGGCTGACCGCCGTCTCGGCGAGTCGCGTCAGGGCGGCATCGTTGTCGACGGATCCGTCAGGTGCGAGCGGGCCGCAGTGACCGTGGTCCGTGTATTCGCAGAGGCACGTATCGGCGATCGTCACGAGCGGCAACTCGAGCGAGCGGATCCGCCGGAAGGTGTCCTGGACGATCCCATCGTCGGCCGACGCGCCGGTGCCGAGCGCGTCCTTCGCCTCGGGCAGCCCGAAGAGGATGACCCCGCCGACCCCCAGCTCAGCCAGGCGGGCGGCCTCCTCGGCAGCCACGTCCGGCGACAGCCGGGCAACCCCGGGCATCGATGCTATCGGTTCGCGGACGCCGGAGCCGGGACGAACGAACAGTGGTGCGACGAGCATCGCGGGATGGAGGCGGGTCTCCCGGACCAGCGCCCGCAATGCCGACGTCCGCCGCAGGCGGCGGGGCCGGATCGCCAGTGGTCCCGCGGAGCCCACGGCTGCGATCCGGGTGGGTGCTTCGAGGTCGAGGGTCATCGGATCTCCTTTGGATGGGCCGCGAGGGCTCGGGCGGTCGTGGTGGCGAGGACGGTTGCCCCCGGCGTGGCCGACACGGCCATCACCGAGAAGCCAGCGGCGCGGGCTTCCGCTGCGGTCTCGGGACCGATGCAGACCGACGGGATGGAGGCGACGTCGAGTGTCTCCGCCCGGGCGAGGGCGACGAGACCGCGGACGGCCGAGCCGCTCGTGAAGACGACAGCGTTGATCGGTCCGTCGGCCATGGCGCGGCGGAGCAGCGCCCGCGAGTCCCCCGGCGCCTCGCGCGTCCGGTAGGCGACGACATCGTCGACCTCGGCGCCCCGGGCCCGCAGCGCGACCGCGAGCTCCCCGTCGGCAAGATCGCCGCGGACGAGAAGCACGCGATCACCGTGGGCGACCGGCAGCTCGACGGCGATCGCGATGCTGCTGGCCTGCTTGGGCTGGAGATCGACCTCGATGCCCTCGTGCTCGAGGACAGCCCTGGTGGCCCGGCCGATCGCCGCCCAGCGCGGCATCTCGAGGGCCGTCAAGACGCGCTCCGCGGCCCTGAGGATCGCCCGCGCGCCATTCGCGCTCGTGATGACCACCCAGGCGTAGGAGTGGAGGAGTCGCGCCGCGGCGTCGAGGTCACCGCCGGGTAGTTCGAACTCGACCGCGATCGTGGGAACCGGGACGGGATCGAGCCTCGCGTCGCGCAGCGCCGACACAAGCTCACCCGCCTGCTCAGCCGCCCGCGTGACCAGGACCCGAGGAGCCGCCGACCGCGACGTCTCCGGTTTGACGCGGGCGACCGTCGTTCGAGCTCGGGCGTGGGAGCCGAGCGTCGCGGCGAGCTCGCGGGCGAGGTCCTCGCCAGCCCCGACAGGACCACGGCGCCGGGCGAGAGCGGTGCCGGAACCATCCGGGTTCGCGTAGCCGCCGAGGATGTCCAGCTCGTCGCCCTCCACGGTAGCCAGAGCGCCGATCGGGGCTCGGCAGCCTCCACCGGACGCGCTGAGGAACGCGCGTTCGGCTTCGACCGCCAGGCGCGTGCGTCGATCGTCGATCGCCGCAGCCAGTGCGAGCATTCGCGTATCGTCGCGCCGGACCTGCACGGCGATGGCACCCTGGCCGGGCGCGGGCGGCACGATCTCGGGCGCGAGGCGCTCGGCGATCCGGCCACCGAGGCCCAGTCGATCGAGTCCCGCACAGGCGAGGACGAGCGCGTCGGTCTCGCCCGCGTCGAGGCGGCGTAGCCGGGTATCGACGTTGCCGTGGAGCGGATGGACGACGAGGTCCGGCCGCCGGGCGAGCAGAAAGCCGGTCCGCCGCGGGCTGTCGGTCCCGACACGAGAGCCCGGCAACAGGTCGTCGAGCCGTCGCTCCGCCGCGTCGGCCCGGACGACGAGGGCATCGCGAGGATCGGCCCGCTGCAGGTAGGCGCCGATCTGGAGCCGCTGATCCTCGTCGGTCGGGACGTCCTTGGCGCTGTGGATCGCGAGGTCGACGCGTCCGCCGAGCAGGGCTCGCTCGATCGCGGCGACGTAGGCGCCCTCGCCCCACGCCGTGTCCGGGGCACGGCGGTCACCTTCCGTCTCGACGATCACGACGCGGGTCGGTCGGCCCTTCCGCTCGAATGCCTGCGCGACCAGCTTGGCCTGGGCGAGCGCCAGCGGGCTACCCCGCGACCCGATCGCAATCTCCTGGCCGGTCACAGGGC
>JAUSJS010000304.1 GCA_030647575.1 Candidatus Limnocylindrales bacterium
CATCGGGCAGTTCGAGAAACAGGGGTTCTTGCAGGAGATCACAGGACAGCGGCGAAACCGGATCTTCCGCTACGGGCCGTATCTCGCACTGTTCCAGGACACCGAGAGCCCGAAGGCCGCCGCGGAGGCGTAGACGGCTTCATGGTCGCGCGCCCGAGCGCGGCGGTGATGGCCCGGGGTGGGAGTTGGCGCTGCACGTCGAAATGAGGAACGTGCCAAGATCGCCATTCCCAAATCCCAGCAGGAGGAAGCTGTGCCGACGTACATGGACATGCACGACATCCCCGGAGTGAAGGCCGCGGACGTCGTCGGCGCTCACGAAGCCGATCTCAAGGTTCAGGGCAAGTACGGCGTCGACTACACGCACTACTGGGTCGACGAGAAAGACGGCAAGGTGTTCTGCCTGGTCGAGGCCCCGGACAAGGAGACCGCCACACGTGTCCATCGAGAGGCCCACGGGCTCGAGGCGCACGACCTCTTCGAGGTGGAACAGGGGGCGTAGTCCCCGGCCCGCGCATGCGGCGATGAAGCCTCTGCTCCCCGCTGTCGATGCCGCCGGCCTGCTCCGGGAAGCGGGGTTTGCCCTGCTTCTCCGTGACCGGCGACCGGTCGAATTGGCCGACCTCGCGGAGGCGGCCGGCCTCGACGTCCAGGCCGCGACGAGCGCCGTGGCGTCGCTGGCGCAGGCCGGCTGGCTCGACCTCGACGAGTCCGGCCGGGTGGCCGGTGCCGCGGGACTGTCACTGGCCACCGGTCCGCACGGCCTGACCCTGGGCGACGAGGCATTCCGCACCTGGTGCGCCTACGACTCGCTCGGAATCGCTGCTGCGCTCGGTGCCGACGCCCTCATTGAGACGGCCTGCGGTCAGTGTGGGACCCCGATCGATCTCGCCCTCCGGGGCGGGATGCCCGAGCGGAACGGTCCCGAGCGGCTCTGGCTGGCCGACGGTGGGGCCGATCTTCGTGGGTCGTTCTGCACGCCCACGGTCCTGCTCTGTGGCGAGGAGCATGGGATCGCCTGGGCCGAGGGACAGGACGGCCGCGGGCGGCTGTTGGATCTGGTCGAAGGCGCCCGCCAGGGAGCCGCCGATTGGGCCGCCTGCGCCGATGCGCTGAGGCGCCTGTCGTGAGCAGCAACCTCCCGATGGCCTCCACCAAGCCCAATCTCGGGCGGCCCGAGGTCCTGGCCGCCTTCTTTCAAGCCCTCGCTGATCCAACGCGGGTGCGGATCCTCGAGTTGCTCACTTAGCGGCCGATGACCGTGTCTGAACTCGTGTCAACCGAGGAGCGGTCGTGACGCACGATGTCGAACTCCTCTGGTTCTCCGATTGCGCGAACCACGCCACCGCCCGACGGATGCTCGAAGAGGTGATCGCGGAGGTCGCTCCGGGCACCCCGATCCGTGACGTGGATGCCACTGATCCGGTCGACGCCGAGCGGATCCGCTTCCCGGGCTCGCCGACGATCCGGGTGGATGGTCGGGACGTCGATCCGACCTACACGGACCCAGGCGACTACACGCCTCGGTGCCGGCTGTACAGGACCAGCGCCGGCCTGCGCGGACTCCCGGAGCGGGGCTGGCTCCTGGATGCCCTGCGCGCCGAGTCCCACGATCTCGCCTAGCGCCCAGGCGGCTTCGGCAAGCTGCCGGAGGGGGTGTCCGCGCACCTTGACAAAGGGCTGGTCGGGGCTCCACCGTGCGTCACTGGGAGGCGCGGCATGATCGTGAAACGAGCCGACCGGCGTGACCGCGGGGTTGGGATCCTCGCCCTTGCCAGCGCGGTCGCTCTCATCGCATCTGCATGCGCGAGCCCGTCGCCCGCGGCATCGAACACGGCGGGTTCGACGTCATCGGCAACCGCCGCAGCAGCGTCGTCGTCGATAGCGGCAGCGACGGCATCTCCCACACGGGCGCCCAAGCCCACACCCATTCCGACGCTACCCTCCACGACCCAAGACGCGACCGTGGCTCCACCGGGCGCCATCTCGATCAAGATGGCCTGGGAGGCGCCGCGGTTCGCGCCGGATCAGGTGACCGCCAAGGCTGGGACGGTGGTCTTCTTCATCCAGATGTCTCCGCGCGGAAGCTTGGCCGATCACAACATGGCGTTCGGACCCAAGATCTACAAAGTTCTCGCTCGGAGCTCGTTCGTGCGCGCTTACAAGTCGGCTGTCTTCACAGTCGAGGGCCTGACGCCGGGCACCTACACGTTCTGGTGCGAGGTCTCCGGGCACGCCGCGAATGGCATGGTGGGGACGCTGACGACCACGCCCTGATTCTGGACGTATCTATTCCCCGCCGTCGCGCGCAGACTTCACCATCGGATAGGGAGGCACGGAACCGGGGGAGTTCCACCAGCGCGGCGTCCCCATACGGTCGCCAGACCGTCGTGCTGGGCCATTGGCGAGACCGACCCATCCGTAACGGCGCGGCGCGCGTCGAGGAGGTTGCCATGGCCGGAGTCGAGTCGGCGAGCCTTAACACTCCAGGGGAGACCCGCACCTTTGCGCTGGGCAAGGTCGAGCTGGTCAACGTCGGCGGCTCGACGGTGGGGCGCTTCACCTTCGAACCCGGCTGGCGCTGGTCGGAGTCGGTGAAGCCGATCGTCAAGACCGAGAGCTGTCAGAGCCACCACGTCGGCTATGCCGTGTCGGGTCGAATGCGGATCCGGAGCGCCGATGGGGTCGAGTCCGAGATCGGGGCCGCCGACGCTTACGACATCGCCCCCGGCCACGATGCCTGGATCGTCGGGGACGAGGCCTTTGTCGGCCTCGAGTTCAAGAGCGCGGCGGAGTACGCCAAGCCCAAGTAGGCGCGGACGGTTCCCACACCCTCAGCGCTTTGTCGCCTCCTTGGCGGGCATCGCGCCGACATGCTCGATCGCGCGGGCGACCCAACCCGCGGTGTTCGGGGTGCCCTTGAAGGACGCGGGGAGCGACACGTAGCCGCCCATCGGTCGCTCGGCCGGCCCGAATGGACCGGCCCCGTCCATCCCCAGGAGGGTGGCCGCGTCGGCCGGCGAGAGCTTGACGCCGATGTCCGACCCAAACAGGCCCATGAACATGTTCCCGTTGACGAACGCGCCCAGGTTGCCGAACATCGGCTTCACCTCGACACGGGGGTCATCCGGCACGATCGAGCGGAAGAACGTCTTGTCAGCCTCGGATGGCTTCGGGATCTGCATCAGGCGATGACGCCGCGTGCCTGGAGCTCTCGGACCACGAGGCCCCGCGGCAGGGCCGGCGTCCGATGGCCGC
>JAUSJS010000307.1 GCA_030647575.1 Candidatus Limnocylindrales bacterium
CCGGACGTGGCTCAGCGGGAGCCCGAACAGGTCGGCGACGTCGCGTCGCGTCGTGTACGTGTGCTGGCCGTTCGACCAGACGGTGACCTCGTCGCCGCGGAAGTCGGCGATCGCCGCGTACGGCTCCAGCGCGTAGGCGAACGCCATCGGGTAGTAGTACTCGCCCTCGACGATCGTCGTGCAGCGGGCGAAGGCGGCGTCGATGTCGCCCCAGGCCACGACGTCGTCGGTGAGCTGGTTCGTGCCGGGCACCCGTCCGTCGAGGTTCACGTGGCCCGGGGCATGGCCACGCTCGTACGGCTCCTCGTGGATCAGCGGCGCCCCCGGGGCGAGCGCGGCCTCTGCCGTCATCACCGGGGTGAGCTCGTCGTAGACCACCTCGACCAGCTCGGCGGCGTACTGGGCCGTCCGCTCGTCTTCGGCGATGACGGCAACGACGGGCTCGCCGACATGGACGACCTTGTCCATCGCCAGGATCGGATGATCGCGGACGGCGTGACCGAACAGATGACGGCGCAGCCCGAGGAGATCGGAGGCGACCAGCACGTCGATAACGCCGGGCGTCGATCTCGCCGCGTCGGCGTCGATCGACAGGATGCGGGCGTGGGCCACCGGGCTCCGGAGCACCTTGGCATGGGCCATCCGCGGTAGATCGACGTCCGCCGCGAAGACCGCCTCGCCGGTCACCTTGACTCGCCCGTCGGTTCGCGGGATGGAGTGCCCGACGACCGTGAAGCCCGGTTTCGGGACGTGGCGCTTGGTCTCCTCCCAGGCGGCGACCGTCGCGTCCAGCGAGCGGCGCGCCCGAATCCCCGAGAGAGGGGGATCCTCTCCGCGGAGGAGTCCGCCGACCATCCGCGACAGGTGCACGCCGATCAGGTGGCGCTTGTACTCGGCGCTGCCGTCCAAGTCGTCGATGAGCTCTGCGGCATCGGCCAGGGCGGCGGCGGCGGCCGGCAGTCGCTCGCCGACCCCGGCAACGTCGCCCGCCAGGATCCGCTCCGCCGCATCGCTCCGCAACGGGATCGGGCTCGCCGCACCGACCGAGAGGCGACATCCGAGGATCGTCCGGCCTGCCGCGTCGAGATCGAGGCGGACGGCGACCCCGAGCATCGGGCGATGCTCGAGCTGTTGGACACGGTGGTACCCGACGAGTTGGCGGACCGAGGGCCGGGGGATCACGATTGAGCGGAGGATCTCGCCCGGTTCGAGCGCGGCCTCGTAGGCTCCCGCCGTGAAGTCCTCGATCGCGATGGTGCGCGGCCCCGACGGACCGGCCGTCTCGAGACGCGCGTCGAGGACCATGAGGAGCGTCCCCGGGTCGGAATGGGGCTCGGCGAAGCAGAGGTTCCCGCCGAGCGTGCCGGTGGATCGGACGCGAGGATTCGCGACGCGGCCCTCGAGCTGGGCGAGCTTGGCGACGGCAGAGCGGATCAGCGGCGACGACGCGATCCGCCGATGCGTAACGAGTGCGCCGATCTCGACGTGGTCGCCCCGATCGTCGATCGCATCCAGGTCCGGGATGGTCTTGAGGTCGATGAGGACGTCGTAGCGCAGGCCGCCCTGCTTCATCGCGAGCAGGAGCTCAGAGCCGCCAGCGTAGAGCGCGACGTTCGGCCCACCCGAGACTAGCAGCTCGCTCGCTTCCGCCAGGGAGGTTGGCTGGACGATCCGGAACGGATGGGCATAGCTCGGCATGGCGCTACCCCCGACCGGCCGCGCGCCGGGCCGCGAGTGCCTTCCGGGCCGGGAGGATCGCCGCGACAATCGGCAAATACCCGGTGCAACGGCAGAGGTTCCCGCTCATGTACTCGATCAGGTCCTCGTCGCTGAGATCGGCCTCGATGGTCAGGAACGCGTAGGCGGCCACGAGCATGCCGCTCGTGCAGAACCCGCACTGGAACGCGTTGGCGTCGATGAAGGCCTGCTGGATCGGGTGGAGGACCTCCTCGTCGGGCGCCAGCCCCTCGACGGTCAGGACCTCGTGCCCGCGGGCCTCGTAGGTGAGATACGTGCAGGCGCTGCGCGGGAGACCGTCGACCAGGACGGCGCAGGCGCCGCATGCCTGGACGTCGCAGGACACCTTCGTGCCGGTGAGCCCCAGGCGGTTGCGCAGGGTGTAGGCCAGCGGCTCGGACGGATCGATCTCCACGGACACCGGCGTCCGATTGACCGTCATCGTCACGTTCATCGACGGTGCGCCCCCCTCAACCATGTGACTGCTCCACAACGAACCCGATGTTGCGGACGAACTGGTCGAAGACCTGATCGCCTCTGCGACGCATCGGCGCGGCGCCCAGGGCGGCCATGCGGCCGAGCACCTCGACCTCCGAGGCGACCTCGACGATCGACCCGTCGTCGGACGGCCGGACCGTGGCCCGGACCTCACCCCGGACGCGCGCCTGGCCGGCCCGATCGTCGCCCGAGACCCTGGCCACGATCTGCCGACCGGCAGCGTCCTCGGACACGTCGATCGTCAGCGGGATTCGGACCTGGAAGGGACCGAGGCGCTCGACCAGCAGCGTCGTGTAGCGACCCGGCTCGCTCCCCGGCTTGAAGTCGTGGACGCTCGGGAGGCAGCCCGCAACGCGCGCCGGCTCGCGCAGGAATGCCCAGACGTCGGCGGCGGAGGACCGCAGGGTCACCGACTTCGAGATGTCCAGGAGCATCAGGACAGCTCCGAGATCCGGCTGACCGGCTGGCCGGTTCCCGGAGGTGCGTGGACGACCCCGTCCTCGGCGATGACCTGTCCGCGCAGGATCGTCATCACCGGCAGGCCCGTGACGGCTCGGCCCTCGAGGTTGGTCCAGCCGCACTTGTGGTAGCTCGTGGCCGCGGAGATGACCGCCTCCCGCGAGAGGTCCACGACGACGAGGTCGGCATCGGACCCAGGCGCGATGGCGCCCTTGCGCGGGTACAGGTTCACGAGCTTGGCCGGGTTGCTCGTGCACAGCTCGATGACGCGCTCGAGGCCGAGCCGGCCAGCATTGACCTCGCTGAGCAGGAGCGAGAGATAGTGCTGGATCATCGGGCTCCCGCCGGGCGCGGCGTACATGTCGCGCCAGCCTATCTCCTTCTCCTCGCGTGTGTGTGGCGCGTGGTCCGTGGCGATAACGTCGATCAGGCCGTCCTCCGTCGCCCTTCGAAGCGCCGCTGCGTGATCGTCGGGGACCCACATTCCCAGCGCCATCGGCCCCCACTTCTCGATGTTGGCCCAGGAGTTCGCGACGAACAGCGAGTGGGGATTCGCCTCGGCCGTCACGGCCTGGCCGGCGGCCTTGGCCCGCCTGATCATCTCGATGCCGCCGATCGTCATGACATGGAGAATGTGGAGGCGCACACGGGTCTCGCGCTGCAGGAGGAGCATCGTCTGGATGCCCGAGTCGAGGACGATGCCCTCGCCCTCGCGGCCCGCCCTGGCGTAGGACCGGAAATCGCGGCCCCAGCGGGCCCACGCCCGTTCCACGAACAACTGGTAGAGGGACTGGTCCCACGGGTGCACGAACAGCGGCAGGCCGGTCTTGGCGACCTCCTCGCAGATCCGGAACAGGGTCGCGTGGTCGTCGACCGCGATCCCCGGCATGTGGGGGTAGTCGCGCCCGACGTCGGACATCATGAAGACCTTGAAGGCCGTCGCGCCGGCCTCCGCCAGCGCCGCGATATTCTCGGGGATCGTCGCCGCGGCATTGTGGCCAAAGTCGACGATGGACTTCGCCTTCGCATTCGCCAGGTGGGCTCTGAGCCGGCCGACATCAGAGGTCGGCGGGTTGACGTTCGGCATGTCGAGCACGGTCGTCACGCCGCCGGCCGCGGCCGCTCGCGTCCCGGTCGTGAAGTCCTCCTTGTCGGTGAAGCCGGGGTCGCGCAGGTGCACGTGGGTATCGATCAGGCCAGGAATGACGACCCGGTCGGTCGCATCGACGCGCCGTGCCGCCGGTGGCTCATCCCCCGGGTCGCAGACGGAGACGATCTTGCCGTCGGCCACGACAACCGCGCCGTCGCGCCAGCCGTCCGGCGTCCAGATCCGACGCGAGCGAATCGTGACGTCCACGGCGCCGGCGACGTCAGTCATCGTTGCTGTCCTCGAACGTCTGAACCGGGTTGACCGTGAGGTGCTGGTCGTACCAGCTCACGATCTCGCGGGCGAGCAGCTCGTAGTTCTTGGTGTACGACTCGTAGTGCGTCGTGCCCAGCTGGCGAACGAGCCTCTTGGGCGACCCGGCGCGCTCGTAGAGCGCCAGCGCGTGCTCGTCGGGGGTGACCGTGTCGTCCTCGACGGAGATGACGAGCAGGGCGCGAGGCGCGAGCCGATGGACCACGTCGATCGGCCGGTAGCGCATGATCGCTGCCGCGCTCTGGAGGTGGAAGAGAGGGTCGACCCGGGAGTCGACGTCCTTCTTGCCGCTGTAACGCGCTCGCTCGGGCGCCGCCACCATGATCTCGGTTCGCGGGTTGACGAGCTTGCTGGCGCCACTCCGAACCCAGGTCCGGGCATCTTCCGCGACCCGCTCCCGGAGCTCGATCCACTCGTTTTCGCGGCGCATGCCGCGGAGCCACACGGCACCGTCGGCGATCACCGACTGGACGGCGACACAGCGGATCCGCGGATCCGACGCCGCCGCAATGATCGCGTTGCCGGCGCCCGTCGCCCCGATCCCGAAGGCGCCGATCCGGTCGCGGGCGACCTCCGGCCGCGTCTCGAGGTAGGTGACCGCATTGATCACGTCCTCAACCATGCGCGCCGGCAGGATCCAGCCGCGCTCGCCATCGCTCTCACCGTGCCCGCGGTAGTCGAAGGCGAGGACGGCATAGCCCGCGTCCACGAGGGCAGTGTGCCAGGGGACGTACGCCTTCGCGTCCGCGAGACCCAGCCAGCCGGGACCCTGGACGATGGCGGGCAGCGGTCCAGCCCTACCCTCCGGGAGTCTCAGCAGGCCGACGACGCGGGTCCCCTCGCTGAAGAATTCGACCCGCTCCTCGTGCATGGTCAGGCTTCCCTCCGATCAAACACGATCGCCCCGCCGACGACCGTCATCTGGACGACAGTCTCGCCGAGACCGCTTGATGGTGCGCTGAGCGGGTCCCGGTCGAGGACGGTGAAGTCGGCCAGCTTGCCAGTCTCGAGCGAGCCGACCTTCTCCTCGTGCCAGCTTACGAACGCAGCACGGCTGGTGAACATGTCGAGCGCCTCGGCCGGCGGCAGGGCCTCCCCCGGGCCGATGTAGGCGCCGCCGTCGGTCCGGCGCAGGATTGCGTCGCGCATCCCGACGAGCGGCGAGGCGCTGATCACGGGCGCGTCGGAGGAGCCGGCCACGAGCACGCCGTCGTCGCGCAGGCTGGCGTACGGATACAGGCCCTCGCAGCGGGCCGGCCCGAAGGCCTCCAGGTAGCCCTCGCCGAGCGCCGAGAGGAACCCGGGCTGGCTCACCACGTGGATGTTCAGCCGGGCCGCAGCCGCGCGCAGATCGGCCCGGAAGCAGCCACCGTGCTCGATCCGGTGGCGGGCCGGGTTGCCCGGCGGCGTGACCCCCGCGTAGGCATCGAGGGTCATCCGGATGCCGCGCTCGCCCTGCGCGTGGACGCCGATCTGGAAGCCCGCTTCGTCACACTCGCGGACGATCGCGGCGAGCGCGTCGGGCTCGTACCACAGCAGGCCCATCTCGCCGGGCGGGTCCTCGTAGGGCTCGTCGACGGCCGCCGTTCGGCTGCTCATGCCGCCGTCCGCCCAGACCTTCACGGCCCCGATGCGGAGTCGGTCGGACCCGAAGCCGGTGGTCATGCCCGCCCTGATCAGCCAGCCGGCCTCCGGGTACGTGAACATGACGGTCACCCGCACCGGCAGGTCGCCGCGGCGCTCGGCCTCGCGCAGGACGAGGAACGCGCCCGCGTCGCCGGCCGCATCGGAGCAGCTGGTGATGCCGAGCGACGCCAGATGCTCGCCGGCCAGGCGGATCATCGCCGCCCGCCCGGGCGCGTCAAGCGCGTCGAGGTGCCGCCGCCGGTTGACCGCCATGAGGTCGAGCGCGAGCGTTTCCATCAGCCGCCCGTCGAGGCGTCCGTCGGCGTCCCGTCCGAACCAGCCGCGGGGCGGGTCCGGCGTGCGATCGGAGTAGCCCAACGCCCGCAACCCGGCCGAGTTCACGACACACACGTGGAGCGACCGGTGGAAGACGACGCACGGCGTGTCCGGCGCGGCCTCGTCGAGGTCCCAGCGGGTGGGATGCCGCCGATCGCCGAGCAGGTACTCGGCGTAGCCGCTGCCGGTGACCCAGCCGTCGCGGCCCGGCGCGCTGGCCGCGAGGCGCGCCTGGATCGCGGGGATGTCGGGCGCGGCGGCCTGCGCGCAGTCGGCGCCCGTGAGCAGGTAGGCGAGCATCGAGATGTGGCAATGGGCGTCGATCAGCCCCGGGACGATCGTCGACCCGGTCAGGGACACCACCTGCGCCGCCGGCCCGGCCATTGCCACCAGCTGATCGGCGTCCCCGACGCCGGCGATTCGTTCGCCCCGAATCCAGAGTCCGCTCGCCCGCGGAAGACTCGGGTCGCCGGTGACGATCTCTGCGCGGTAGATCACCTCCGCCGGTGCACGATCGGGCAGGGTTGCCAGCAGCTCGCTCACCGGGGCTCAGTACCCTCGGTCGCGGTCATAGACGTTGCGCAGCGGCCTGCCCTAGCATTCGCTCCCGAAGCAGCTTCGGACTGACCGGGATCTCGTACGGCCGCACGCCGGTCGCATGGTGGATCGCGTTCAGGATCGCGGGCGTCGACGGAACGGTCGCGATCTCCGAGATGCCCTTGGCTCCGTACGGTCCCTCCGGGAAGGGGTCCTCGACGATCTCCACCCTGACGCTCGTCGCCGTGAGGCTCGTCGGCACGCCGAGCCGGCGGTAGTCCAGCCGCCGCCACGGTGGCCGGCCACCCTCCGATGGGTAGTTCTCGCTCAGGGCCAGGCCCTGGCCCATCGACACGCTGCCGATGAGCTGACCGCGAATCTGCTGCGGATTGATGGCGACGCCAACGTCGTGTGCGGCGATCACCCGCAGGACGTCGACCTGGCCGGTCGCCTCGTCGACACCGACGATCGCGACCTGGGTCGCATAGGCGTACGTCGGGTAGTTGCGGTACTCCTCGCGCGGCACCGTCCGCCGCGCCTCCTTGTCCGACAGGGGCCAGGTTCGCGGGGCGATGTACTCGGCCTCGGCGCTGACCGCGATGCCCTCGCTCCGCGCCCGATCGTAGATCTCAGCGAGGGTCATCAGGCGCTCCTCGGTCGTGTACTGCGACCACTGGCTGCGAACCTCGTTGCCGACGATCGTCACCTCCTCGCGGGTCCGCCCCGTCCACCCGGCGACGAGGCCGAGCAGCACGTCCTTGAACTGCTTGCCGGCGATCACGACGGCGTTGCCAGAGACGAGGGTCTGCCGTTGGCCCGACGCGGATCGGTGGGGATGCGTCAGCGCCGTGTCCTGGGTGATGATGTCGAAGATCCCGAAGTCCAGGCCGGTCGCCTGGCTGGCCAGCTGAACCATCGTCGTGCGGATCGCCTGGCCCATGTCCACGACGGACGCTCGGAGCTCGACCCGGCCATTCGCCTTCAGCGCGAACAACGCCCCCGCGTCGTCGATCTTGCCCTTGCCCGCTCCGACGTTCTTGAAGCCCGACGCGACACCGTAGCCGACCCGATAGCCCGGACGCGCCAGCTCTCGGTAGTGTGGCCATTCCTCCTCGAAGGCGGCCCGGCAGGCATCGAGCGTTGGCAGGGCCCCGACGCTGCTCGGGAGCAGCTGCCCGGTGATCGTCTCGTCGCCTTCCACGAGCATGTTCACCCGGCGCAGCTCGAACGGATCCATCGCCAGCTCAAGCGCCAGCTCGTCCATGAGCTGTTCCATCGCCACGGCCGCCTGGTTGATGCCGTAGCCGCGGAACGCACCGCCCAGCGGATTGTTGGTCAGGACCGCCTTGCCATCGATCCGGACGTTCGGAACCCGATACGGTCCGCACGAGAAGATGCAGGCCTGGTCGATGACGCGGGGGCTGTTGCCGGTGTAGGGCCCGCCGTCGCAAACGAGCGTGGCGTCGACCGCCAGCAGCCGGCCCGCGGTGTCCGCGGCGACCCGGTAGTCGAGCTCGAAGGGATGCCGCTTCACCGACGTCGCGAGGCTCTCCGCGCGGCTCAGCGTGATCTTCACCGGCTTGCGGGTGACGTACGCGGCCACCGCCACGATCGCCTCCACGGCGATCTCCAACTTGCCGCCGAATGCGCCACCGAGCGGCGTCGCGATGATGCGGATCTTGTCGCGCGGCAGGTCGAGCACCCTGGACAACTGTTCACGGGTCTCAAACGGCGCCTGCGTCGGCACGTACACGGTGACCGTGCCGTCGCGAACCACCTCGGCCAGGGCCACCAGCGGCTCGAGATAGGCATGGTCCTGGCGTTGGGTCTTGAAGTGGCCCTCGACGACGTGGGCCGCCGTCGCAAACGCCGCGGCCACGTCGCCGACCTCATGGGTCAGCGCCTTGCACACGTTGCCCGGGGACGATGACACAAGCTGGGGCGCGTCGGGCTTGAGCGAGTCCTTCGGGTCGAAGAGTCCCTGGAGCGGCTCATACTCGACGTGGACGAGCGCCGCGGCCTCGGCCGCGTGGTCACGGGTATCGGCCAGGACGACGGCGATCGGGTCGCCCGTGAAGCGCACGTAATCGCTGCACAACACCGGCTGATCAGGCACCGTCCGACCGTGGGCATTGAGGCCTGGGACGTCCGCGGCCGTCAGGACGCGATGCACGCCGGGCGCCGCCTGGGCGGCCTTCGTGTCGACACTCAGGATGCGGGCGTAGGCGTGCTCGGACCACACGACCTGGCCATACAGCATGCCGGGCAGGACCATGTCGTCGGCGTACAGCAGTTGCCCGCGCACGCTCTTCGTGCCGTCGACCAGGACCGACGAAGTCCCGATGGGACCGTAGGTCGGCTTCCAGGCCGCGGCCAGGGCCGGCTCCGCCAGCCACTCGGAGGCCTGCTGGACGGCTTCGAAGATCGGCTCGAAGCCGGTGCAGCGGCAGATGTTGTCCTTGAGGCCGGCGCGGATCTCCTCGGGCGTCGGCGAGGGATTCCGCTCGAGCAGGGCCTTGGAGGCCATGATCATGCCGGGGATGCAGAAGCCGCACTGGACAGCCCCTCGATCCAGGAACGCGGCCTGGATCGGATGCAGGGTCCCGTCCCTGGCCAGCCCCTCGATCGTCTCCACGCGCACGCCGCTGGCGCGGCGCATCAGGTACACGCAGGAATCGACGGGCTTGCCGTCCACGAGCACGACGCAGCTGCCGCAATCGCCGCTTGAGCAGCCGTCCTTCGTGCCGATCATGCCCAGGTCGTCCCGCAGGTACCGGAGCAGCGACGTGCGCCCCTCGACCCGGGCCGTGACCGTCTCGCCGTTGAGCGTGAAGGTGAGCTCCTGCAGGTTCTCCATCTCGACGCTCCTTCAGGCGGCGGGTGCCGGGTCGAACCATGTATACCACGGGATGCCCGCAGGGATGGCCGCCGGCGAGCCAGCTGACGTCGCCGCACTCGCGGATGCTCCAGTCCTCTGTCGGAAGGGGCCGAATGGACCCCCGACGACGGGTACAACGTCCCGTCGTTGCACCCGTCCGCGACGCTATCCTCATCGCCAACCACGGGGCTTCCGCCCGAGCCGTTGGGCCGCGAGGAGACACGATGGGCGTCCAGCGTTCCGTCACGACGCCGATGGGCCGGCAGCAGCGGACGGGCGAGCCCGACTCCGCCAGCTTCATCGTGAAGGTCCTCCTGATGGGCGAGCTGAAGCGCCTCGCCGGACGTCGCGAGCTTCTGCTCGAGCTGCCAGTCGGGTCGACCGTGCACGCCCTCGCCTCCGAGCTCGGGCGGGTCTGTGACCCGGCGTTCGGCCGGCTGGCCCTGTCCAAGGAGGGCGACCTTCAATCGCACGTGGCCGTGTTCCTCAACGGCGCGCAGCTCGAGTCCATGGATGGGCTGCCAGCGCCACTCACCGGCGGTGACATCGAGTTGATGCTCGTGCCGATGTACGAGGGGGGATAGACCGACCCGCCCCGGTCACGGTTCACGGAGAACCATCGCTATGCCCACGTTCGTTCGAGGAAGGGACACGAAGGAGCAGACAGTCGAGCGCCCGGGCGCGGGTCGCCGGGACGCGACGGACTCGGATTGGGTCCCCACGACATGTCGGATGTGCCTCGTCGCCTGCCAGGTGCTCGTGCGCGTCGAGGCGGGGCAAGTGGTCAACGTCATCGGCAACCCGGACTCCCCGAACAACCGGGGGCGGATGTGCGCCAAGGGCAAGTCCGGGATCATGAACCACTACAACCGGAGCCGGCTGACCCGCCCGCTGCGGCGTACCAATCCCGAGAAGGGAATCAAGGTCGACCCGCGCTGGGAGGAGATCTCCTGGGACGAGGCGATCGACGCGATCACCGCGAAGCTCCGCCAGGTCGTCGAAGAGGATCCGCGCAAGCTCTATCTCCAGACCTGGGCGGACCAGGACTTCGCCGCCTGGCTCGGGGCCCTGGCATCCGTCGTCGGCACGCCGTACCACCAGACCGGCATCTCGGGCACGTGCGGGAAGACGATCCACTCGATCAACTACCTCACGACCGGCGGCTGGTGGGACGAGGTGGATTTCGAGTACTGCAACTACCTGATCGATGTCGGCACCCAGCAGGGCATCGCCACGCGAGAGGGGTTCAACCACGCGGTCCCTGACTGCGCGACCGCGCGCGTCGAGCGGGGCATGAAGCTCGTCGTGGTCGACCCGGTGGGCAACAACGCCGCGGCGAAGGCCGACGAGTGGCTGCCCATCCTGCCGGGCACCGACGCGGCCTTTGGCCTCGGCATGCTGCACGTGCTCCTCAACGAGGCACGCATCTTCGATGCCGAGTTCCTGGCCCAGCGGACCAACGCCGGCTACCTCGTCGGCTCCGACGGACGGTACGTTCGGGACCCGGCCAGCCGACAGCCGCTCCTGTTCGACCTCGACTCCGGCACGGCCAAGACCCACGACGACGCGAGCCTCGGAGCCGTGGCCCTCGAGGGTGAGTTCGAGGTCGGTGGGCAGCTGGTCAAGCCGGCGTTCCAGCTCCTCAAAGAGCGCGTCGCAGAGTACCCGCCCGAGTTCGTGGAGGCGATCACGACGATCCCGGCGAGCCGGCTCCGGCGCATCGCGCGCGAGTTCGGCGAGGCGGCCCAGATCGGCGCCACGATCACGATCGATGGCGTCGAGCTGCCGTACCGACCGGTCTGCCTGAACTGGTGCCGGGGCCCCCAGGGCCACAAGCACGCCTGGCACCACACATGGGCGCTGCAGCTGGTCAACGTCGTCGTCGGCTGCATCAACGTTCCGGGCGGCTACCAGAGCCGGGCAACGGCGATCGGTTGGCCGGACGTGTCATGGCCTGCCGTGGGCCAGGACGGGATGATGGTTCCCGGAGCCCACAGCGGCAAGCACGCATTGGCGTTCCCGGGCCGACCCGCCAACCGCCCCGGCCGGCTCGACCTGTTCGAGCTGTTCCCGGTGGCCGCCCATACCAGGACCTTCGTGCCGGAGGTCAGCAAGGACCCTGAGATGTACGGGCTCGATCATCGGATCGAGATGCTCATCCATACGGCCGGCAACCAGATCGCCGGCGGCTGGGCCGACGTGAACGCCGTGGTGGACTGGTACAAGAGCATCGATCTCGTGGTCGGGTTCGCCGTGGAGATCAACGAGACCCACGAGCTGGACGACATCGTGCTCCCCATGCCGACCTATCTCGAGTCGAACGCATTCGACTCGCAGGATGCGGTATGCGGCGAGGGCGTGGCCTTCCATGCCATTCAGCAGCAGACCGTGGAACGCGCACCCGGCGTCCGCGAGCCGATCGAAGTGATGATGGATGTCTACGAGCGGGCCGGCATTCTGGATGAGGTCTACCTGGTGATGAACCGGGTCCTCAAGTTGAAGCCGCCGTACCTCCTCGAGACCGGCCGTCGGTACACCCACCAGGAGGTGCTCGACCGGCAGGCCAAGAGCGTGTATGGCCCCGAATTCGGCTGGGAGTGGTTCAAGGAGCACGGCATCCTCGTCTGGGCACGCGGCGTCGCGGAACGTTACCCAGGCCGGTTCATCAAGGGTCGGATCCCGATCTACATGGAGAACTTCGTCGATCGGGGAGAGGAGCTCGGGGTCGTCCTGGGCGACATGGGGCTCACCTGGGATCTCGTCGACTACGACCCCCTGCCGCAGTGGATCGCGTGCGAGTCGTACGGGCAGCTCGAGCGCGGCGAGATCGACGCCATCGGCGTGCACTACAAGCTTCCCTACATCTACGGCGGCCAGGGCAACGCGAATCCCTGGATCGACGAGCTGTGCGAAAAGCTTCCGCAGTCCTACGGAGTTCTGATCAACACCCGGCTGGCAGGTCAGAAGGGGATCAAGGATGGCGACTGGATCTGGCTTGAGTCGCCGGTCGGGAAGTCACGGCTGCGGGCCCACGTCACCGAGTGCGTTCACCCGCAGGTGATCGGCATCGCCGGCCACGCCGGTCACTGGGCCGGGGGCAAACCGCTCTCACGTGGCAAGGGCGTCAACTTCAACTCGCTGCTGCCGTACGGCACGGCGCACATGGACACGATCTCGTCGTCGATCGACATGTGCGCCCCGCTCACGGTGCGCAGGAGCGTCGGCGGCCCGCCATGACACGTATGGGATTCTCGATCGATCTCGAGCGCTGCGTCGGCTGCCAGGCCTGCGTGATCGCCTGCAAGACCGAGAACGGAACGCCGAGAAACATCCACTGGATGCGAGTCCTCGAGAAGGAGGAGGGTGCGTTTCCGGATGCCAGGCGGTCATTCACCCCGGTTCGCTGCAACCATTGCGCCAACCCGCCGTGCGTAGCGGCGTGCCCGACGGGTGCCTTCGTCCAACGGGCGGACGGGGTCGTGGTCGTGAACGAAAGCGTGTGCGTCGGCACCATGGCCTGTCTGACCGCGTGTCCGTACTACGTCCCGGCGCGCTACGACGGGGGCGACGGCTACTTCGGCAAGAAGCTGACGATGTACGAAGAAGCCAAGTACTCGAACTTCCGCGAAGGCACCGCCCAGAAGTGCCATTTCTGCTACCCGCGCCTCGACGAGGGACGCCCACCGGCCTGCGTCGAAGCCTGCCCAGCCGACGCCCTGAACTATGGCGACCTGGACGACCCGGAGAGCCCGATCAACATCGAGCTCCAGCGCCGGCGCCACTTCCGCCCCCGCGAGGAGCTGGGCACCGACCCGTCGACGTACTACCTCGTCGGCAAGGGCGGCGGGCCTGCCGTAGGGGTGTCGTGAGATGACCCTGATGCCCGACAGGCTGGCGCTCGCCCTCGAGCGCGCCTGGACCGGCTGGCGCGGGGAGCGGCGCAACCACGGCAACGTCGACCATGGCTTCCAGCTCGACCTTCCGGTCCAGAAGCATTGGGGCGGGCGCGTCGCCTTTTACCTCTTCCTGGGTGGCACCGGCGGCGGCTTCGTCTTCCTGGAGATCGTCCTGCGCTGGCTCGGCGTGCTCGGAACGGCCACCGCGGCCTGGGGGATGTGGATTGGGCTGGCGCTCGCGTTCCTGTCGCTCCTGGCGATCTTCGATCACCTCGGGCCGGTCGCCCGCTGGCGGTTCCTGTATGCGTTCCGGCGCCCGCGCCAGAGCTGGATCAGCCGCGGCGTCATGATCGTGTCGGTCCTCGTCCTGCTTCGTCTGGTCGTCGCGCTACCCACGGTTCCTGGGGCTGAAGGGTTGCCGTGGGCGGATGGCTCCATCCTCGGCGATGGCCTGCGGCTCCTCGTGCTGGGCTTCGCTCTCGCATTCGTGATCTACAGCGGGCTCGTCATCTCCTCCTGGAATGCCATTGCCTTCTGGAACTCAGCGCTGGTGCCGGTTCTGTTCGTCGGCTTCTCGTTTCTCGGCGGCCTGGCTGCCCTGCCCGTCATCGCCTGGCTGGCCGACGGGCTCACGGCCATGGAGCAGGTGGGCGACGCGATCTGGCCGATCGTCCTGGCGCTGATTGCCGGCGACGCCATCGTCCTGGCGCTCTACCTCCACGGGATGAGCACGGCAACGCGCCCCGCGCGGGTATCCGTGGGCATGATCCTCAGAGGAGCAGAACGCCGGCGGTTCGTCGGTGGCGTCGTGACGCTGGGGCTGCTCATCCCGGCGGTGGTGGTGACACTGGAGACGATCGGGTCGCTCGGAACCGGGACGGGGGCGGCGCTCCTGCTGGTCGGGGCCGTCGCCGCCGTCCAGGCCGGCGGCTACTTCCTGCGCGATACGATCCTGCGAGCCGGCGTCTACGGTCCGCCCGTGTGACCATGGGTGGCTGAACGGAGGACAGCCCTTGGGTCACGCCATGCGGATCGGAATCGGACTGCCAACGCGGGTGGCGGACGCCCGCGGCGACGCCCTTCTCGAGTGGGCGGTTCGCGCCGACCACGGTCCGTTCTCGAGCCTGGCCGTCACCGATCGCGTCGTGTTCGACGCCCAGGAGCCACTCGTCGTCCTGGCGGCCGCCGTCGGCGTAACCGACCGAATCCGACTGATGACCAGCATCCTCCTCGCACCGACGAGGGAGACGACGCTGCTGGCCCGACAGGCCGCATCGATCGATGCCCTGTCGGGCGGACGCTTCACGCTGGGCGTGGCGATTGGGGCGCGCGAGGGCGACTACGAGGCGACGGGCTATTCGTTTCGAACCCGGGGCCGGCGGCTCGAGGAGCAGCTGCCACTGCTTCGCCGCATCTGGGCGGGCGAGCCGATCACGGCCGGGGTCGGGCCGATCGGTCCTGCGCCGGCCCGCCCGGGTGGACCGGAGATGCTGATCGGAGGCTACGTCCCCGCGGTCGCCCGGCGCATCGCGGCCTGGGGCGACGGGTTCATGGCTCCCGGCGGCGGTGAGCCGGCGGCCATGCTCGAGCTCTGGCGGGCGGTGCAGGCGGCCTGGGCGGAGGCGGGTCGGGCAGGCCAGCCGCGCTGGGTGAGCGGCAGCTACTACGCGCTGGGGCCGACCGCGGAGGAAGACGCGCGGTCGTACATCGAGGCCAGCTACGGCTCCAACCCGGCGCTCGCGGAGCGGCGGCTGCGTGGCATTCCCAAGACGCCCACGGCCGTCAGGGAGGTGATCCGGCGAGGGGCCGAGATGGGCGTCGACGAGCTCATCCTGCGGCCGTGCTCCGCCGACCTGGCGTCCCTGGAGCGCCTGGCAGACCTCGTGGGGTAAGCCGGTCCAGCCGCCGGGCCCGACGGGCGACCGCCCTTCGGCGCGTCACGCGAGGGCGACGCGTCTCCGGGCGGATCCGCGGTAATCGGGCTGCACGGCAGCCTTGACAAAGCCGTCCAGCCCGGCCTTCACGGCGCCGATGGCGGACGCGACGTCGTCCAGAGGGAAGACATCCGTGATCAGCTTCCCGAGGAGGACGCCGATCTCCGGTTGACCGATCACGAGGGCCAGGGC
>JAUSJS010000326.1 GCA_030647575.1 Candidatus Limnocylindrales bacterium
GATCGCGTTCGGGATGCGCAATCTGCCCGACTACGGCAAGGGGTTCGCCGAGATGATGCGTTCCGTTCGACCGGGTGGGCGGGTCGTCTGCCTCGAGATCGCGCGGCCCCAGAGTCGGCTCGCGCGGGTCCTCCAGTTCTGGTTCGATCGGATCGTGCCCGTCGTCGGCCGGGTCGCCGGCCAGGGCAGCGCCTACGGCTATCTCGTCCGCAGCGTCCAGGGTTATCCCGGCCCGGATCGGATCGCCGCGATCATGCGCGAGACGGGACTCGAGGGTGTCAGCTGGCAGGGGATGTCGGGGGGGATCGTGACGCTCCATGTCGGCACCGTCCCGGATCGATGAGCCCGTCCCCCAGTGGAGTAGCATTCGGCGCTCATGCCCGATGACCCGTCGAATCCGCTCATCCGTGCCCGCGGCCTGACCAAGCGCTTCGGCGAATTCACCGCGGTCGACAGCATCGACTTCGACGTCGCCGTCGGTGAATCCTTCGGTTTCCTCGGGCCGAACGGCGCGGGCAAGACCTCGACGATGCGGATGATCGGTTGCACCTCGCCGATCACCGGCGGCACGCTCGAGGTGATGGGCATGAACCCGGCCGTGCACGGCCCGCAGATTCGGGCGCGCCTCGGCGTCGTGCCCCAGCAGGACACCCTGGACAGCGAGCTGACCGTCCGAGAGAACCTCGCGATCTATGGTCGCTATTTCGGCTTGAGCCGGGCGGAGGTCGGTCGCCGCGCCGACGAGCTGCTCGAGTTCGCCCAGCTGACCGAGCGGGCCAACGACCAGGTCGAGCCGCTCTCGGGCGGGATGAAGCGCCGGCTCACGATCGCGCGCTCGCTGATCAACGAGCCAACCCTGCTGCTGCTCGACGAGCCGACGACCGGGCTGGACCCGCAGGCACGGCATCTGCTCTGGGATCGCCTTTACCGCCTGAAGCAGCGCGGGGTGACCCTCGTCCTCACGACGCACTACATGGACGAGGCCGAGCAGCTGTGCGACCGCCTGGTCGTGATGGACAAGGCGAAGATCGTGGCCGAGGGCAGCCCGCGCGAGCTGATCGAACGCTACTCGACGCGCGAGGTGACGGAGCTCCGCTTCGCGCCCGGCATCGTCGAGACGCTCGACGGCCGGCTCGACGGAATCGCCCAGCGGGTCGAGCACCTGCCCGACCGGATCCTGCTCTACGCGGATGACGGCGAGGCGGCCGCGGTCGCGGTCAACCAGCGCGGCCTGAAGCCGGAGACCGTGCTGGTCCGGCGCTCCTCGCTCGAGGACGTCTTCCTGCGCTTGACCGGCCGGTCGCTGATCGAGTAGGCCGTCCGAACATGACCGCCCTCGCCCGCCCGAGCTCGACTGTCGGCCGGGTCTTCGAACACCGCTGGGTCCAGTACCGGCGCACCTTCCGCTCGACCATCTTCACCTCGTTCCTGTCGCCGGTCCTGTTCCTGACGGCGATGGGCCTGGGTCTGGGTTCGTACGTCTCGGACTCGGCGATCGACTCCCTGGGAGGCGTGTCGTACCTCGTCTTCCTGGCACCCGGGCTGCTTGCGGCGAATGCGATGCAGACGGCCTCGTTCGAGGCCACCTACCCGATCATGGGCGGCCTGGTCTGGAACAAGATCTTCCACGCGATGTACGCGACCCCAATCTCGCCGCGTGACATCGCCCTGGGCAACCTGGCCTGGATTGCCGCCAGACTGACCCTCATCTCGGCCGTATTCACCGTGGTGATCGTGTTGTTCGGGGCGGCGGAGTCGCCGCTCGTCGTGCTGGCCATCCCCGCCGCCGCCCTGACCGGCATGGCCTTCGCTGCCCCCATCGCGGCGTTCTCCGCGACGCAGAAGACGCCGAACAAGTTCGCGGCGATCTTCCGGTTCGGAATCACCCCGCTGTTCCTCTTCTCCGGAACGTTCTTTCCGCTCAGCTCATTGCCCGAGGTGCTGCATCCGCTGGCCTGGGTGACGCCGCTCTACCACGGCGCGGAGCTCACCCGCGGGCTGTCGCTGGGCACGATCGCCGACGATCCGCTGGTCGCGATCGTCCACGTCGTCGTGCTGCTCGCCTTCACCGTCGTGGGGTCGTTGATCACGATCCGCACGATCGAGCGCCGCCTGGTGCGCGGATGATCACGCTGCGGGTCACCCCCGCCTTCGCGTTGGGCAGCCGTCGCTCGGCGCGCCTGATCGAGCGCAACCTGTACGTCTACAAGCACGGCTGGATGGTCATCCTGTCCGGGTTCTTCGAGCCGCTCTTCTACCTGCTCGGGATCGGCTTCGGGCTGGGTGCGCTGATCGGGACGATCGCAGGGCCAGGCGGCGAGCCGATCAGCTACCAGCTGTTCGTGGCCCCGGCCCTCCTCGCCAGCTCGGCGATGAACGGGGCGATCACCGAGAGCACGTTCAACTTCTTCTTCAAGCTCAACTACAACAAGACGTTCACGTCCATCCTGGCGACGCCGCTGTCACCGGGTGACATCGCGCTGGGCGAGCTGGGCTGGGCCCTGATCCGGGGCGGGCTCTACGCGCTCGGGTTCATGGGCGTCATGGTTGCCTTGGGCCTGGTCGTTTCACCGTGGGTGATCCTGGCCGTACCGGCGGCGCTCCTCCTCGGCTTCGCCTTCGGGGCGGTCGGGATGGCGGCGACCTCGTTTATGAAGACGTGGCAGGACTTCGACCTCATCCAGCTGGTCGTGCTGCCGATGTTCCTGTTCTCCGGCACGTTCTATCCGCTCGATGCGTACCCCGACGCGCTTCGCGTGATCGTCCAGCTGACGCCGCTCTACCAGGGCGTGGACCTGATCCGCTCGCTGACGGTTGGGGCCATTTCGCCGATCCTCCTCTTCCATGTCGCGTATCTCGCGGTGATGGGGATCGTCGGGCTGGCCATCACCTCGCGCCGGCTCGACAAGCTGCTGCTCAAGTAACCGCGGGACGGGCGCTGGCGCGGCATGACCGACCGGGAGGCGCTCGCCGCACTGAGCACGGAGAACGCGGCCTGTCGTCGCTGCCCGCGGCTGGTCGAGTGGCGGGAGCGGGTCGCGCGCGAGAAGGTCGCGCGATTTCGCGACGAGCCGTACTGGGGCCGGCCGGTGCCCGGCTTCGGGGACCCGGACGCGCGGATCCTGATCGTCGGGCTGGCCCCGGCGGCGCACGGCGGGAACCGGACGGGTCGGGTCTTCACCGGGGACGCCTCGGGCGACTTTCTGTGGGCTGCCATGCACCAGGTCGGGCTGGCCGATCGGCCGTCGTCCCGTCGAGCCGACGACGGCCTGACGCTCACCGAGGCCTACATCGCGGCGGCGGCTCGATGTGCACCGCCGGCCAACAAGCCGCTCCCGTCGGAGCGCGACAACTGCGCTCCCTACCTGGCCCGCGAGCTCGGGCTGCTGGAGCGCGTCCGGGTCATCGTGCCGCTGGGGGCCTACGGCTGGGAGGCGGCGTTCCGCGCGATCGCGTCGCTGACCGGCGACGATCCGCGACCGCGCCCGAGGTTCGGCCACGGGGCCGAGACGAGCGCCGGCGGCTACAAGATCGTCGGCTCGTACCACCCGAGCCAGCGGAACACCTTCACCGGCCGCCTGACCCAGGCGATGCTTCGCGCCGTGCTCGCCCGGGCACGGGAGTTGGCGGCCGCGGCCGCGCCCTGACCGAGGGGAGTCCGCCACCGACTGGCCACTGAACGCCGGCCGAGCGGCCCGCCGGCCCATCCTCCCGGATTCTTCTCATCCAAATGGCCACCACCGAGCGCGACTACTACCTCATCCTCGGCGTCGAGCGCAACGCGACGGACGCCGAGATCAAACGCGCGTATCGCAAGCTCGCCCAGCAATGGCACCCGGACGTCAATGCCGATGCGACCGCGCACGACCGGTTCACCGAGATCAACGAGGCATACCAGGTGCTGTCGGATCCCGAACGGCGAGGTCGATATGACATGTTCGGCCAGGCCGGGCTCGGCGGCGCCGGAGCCGGCACCGGTTTCGAGGGGTTCGGCGGGTTCAGCGACATCTTCGACGCCTTCTTCGGTGGCAGCGCGGGTGCGACGTCCGCCCGCCGCGGCCGGCCGCAGCCCGGAGCTGATCTCCGCTACGACCTCCGGATCACCTTCGAGGAGGCGGTCAAGGGAACAGAGAAGGAGATCGAGTTCTCCGTGCTCCAGCGTTGCGAGACCTGCCACGGGAGCGGCGCCAGGCCGGGGACCGAGGCGGTCGTCTGCCCGCAGTGCAGCGGCCGCGGTGAGGTCCGGTCGGTGCGCCAGACGATGCTCGGACAGATGGTCAACGTGAGTGCCTGCCCGCGCTGTCGTGGCGAAGGCAAGATCCTCGAGTCAGCGTGTGAGACGTGCCGCGGCGATGGTCGAACGGAACGACGCCGGACGCTCCAGGTGTCGATCCCCGCCGGCATCGACGAAGGCCATCAGATCCGTCTCTCGAATGAAGGCGAGGTGGGTCCCCGTGGCGGGCCGGCCGGCAGCCTCTACCTCGCGGTGCACGTCCAGCCGCATCCGTCGCTCAAGCGGGAGGGCACCGAGCTGTTCTACGAGGCGGCCATCTCGATCGCCCAGGCCGCGCTCGGGACGCGGATCACGGTCCCGACCGTCGACGGCGACGAAGAGGTCGAGATCAAGCCCGGCACCCAGCCCGACACCGAGATCCGCCTGCGAGGGAAGGGTGTGCCGCACCTGCGCCGGTCGGGCGCTCGTGGCGATCTGCACGTGCTGGTCGACGTGGTCGTGCCGACCAAGCTCTCCAGAAAGGGGCGTGAGTTGCTCGCCGCGTACGCCGAGGAAGCCGGGGAGTCGATCGGGTCGGGCGGGGGACTTCGCGAGAAGTTCGGGCTGGGTTGAGCCGCTTGCGCCCGGCGCGGACGGCCGCCCCTGCGCCGACAGCGCTGACCGAGCGATCGGACGGCGCGGGTGCGAGCCGGGCGCCGGCCACCCTCGCGTCGGGCGGCGCCGGCGCCTGGCTTGAGCTCGCGGTCGAAGCGGACGTCGAGGCCGTCGAGGCGGTCAGCGAGATTCTGGGCCGCGCCGCGCCCGGCGGCACGTCCGTCGAGCCAGGCTTCGAGCTCACCGACGAGGGTCTCGGGGCGCGGATCGACCCGAGCCGACCCGCGATCATCCGCGCCTACCTCCCTGCACTCGACCGAGCCGTCCTTGACCGAGCGGTTGCCGAGGTGGCTGAAGCGCTCGGGCATCTGCAGGCCTTCGGGCTCCGTCCGATCGGCGAGTTGCGCACGCGTCTCGTCGACGAGGCCGACTGGGCGGAAGCCTGGAAGGCGCACTTCCCGGTCCTGCGGGTCGGCCGCCGGGTTGTCGTTCGGCCTACCTGGCTGCGCCATCGGTGCGAGCCGGGTGATGTCGTCCTGGCGCTCGATCCCGGGATGGCGTTCGGGACGGGTCTCCACCCGACGACCCGACTCTGCCTGGCGGCGATCGAGGCGCTCGCCGACCGCGGCGAGCTGGCGAACGCTCGGGTGATCGACGTCGGCTGCGGGTCGGGCATTCTCGCCATCGCAGCGTTGAAGCTGGGCGCGGCGACTGCCTCCGGTGTGGACACCGACCCGATCGCCATCGAGGCAACCGTGGCGAACGCCCGCCGAAACGCGCTCGCACGCCGGATCCGGGCGCGAGCGGGCAGCCTGCCGAGCGGTGAGCCGGCCTTCGACGTCGTCCTCGCCAACCTGATCGCCGGCGTGCTCGTCCCCTTGGCACCTCGTTTGCGCGATGAGCTTCGACCTGGCGGTACCCTGCTGGCCTCCGGGGTTTTCGTCGATCGCGAATCCGAGGTTCGGATGGCATTTGAACGGGCCGGGCTTCAGGTCCGCGGTCGATCGGCTGAAGGGGATTGGGTGGCGCTTGAGGCCATCCGGCTGGCCTGACCGGCGGGCGCCCTACAATCGGTCGATGGCCTCGTTCTTCCCGGTCCTGCTGGGGACCCACATCGTGCTCGCGATCGGGCTCTTCCTGCCGTCGATCCTGCTGCCGTTCGCGCTGCGGGCGAGACGGGCAACGGTCGATTCGGGGAGTCGGGTCGTGCAGGCGCTGCTCTGGGCGCAGACCCACGGAACGATCGTCCTTGGCCTGGGGCTGGCCGTGACCGGCCTCGGTCTGGTCATGACGCTGGGCGCGGAGATCCTTCGGCAGCCCTGGCTGCTGGTGGCGCTCGCCATCTACGGCATCGACCTCGCGATCGCGTTCTTCATCCAGCGTCCGAGTCTGCGCCGGCTGGTGGGAATCCGCGCCGCTGCGGACGACCTTGCGTGGCGGGTCCGCGCCCGGCGGCAGCGCTACCTCTCGTACCTGATGGCCGGCCTCGTCGGGACAATCGGATTCCTGATGAGCTCGAAGCCGGTACTCTGGTGAACGCACCCGACTGCCTCTTCTGCCGAATCGTTGCCGGCGAGGTGCCGTCGACCCGGGTTCACGACGACGACCTGATCATCGCGATCCGGGACATCGCGCCCCGGGCTCCGACGCACATCCTGCTGATCCCGCGGCAGCACATCCCGTCGGCGGTGGACCTCGTCGAGGCGGACGGTCCCCTGCTCGGCCGGATCTTCGCGGTGGCCGCGGACCTGGCGCGCTCGGAGGGAATCGTGGACGCCGGCTACCGAGTCGTGTCGAACGTGGGACGGTGGGGCGGGCAGAGCGTCGATCACCTCCACATCCACCTGATGGGCGGTCGTTCGTTCGAATGGCCGCCGGGGTGAACGTGTGGAGTGGCGCGTGAGCAGCGGCTGGCGGCAGCGTCGCGCTGAGCGCGAGCGGTCCGGTCCAAGGTCGGCGCGCGCGCTGCTGTGCGCCCCAGCGCTCCTCCTCGTCATCGCGGCCTGCGCTGCGACCGAGCAGCCCGCGCCAAGCGTCCCGGTCGCATCGATCGGCCCGGGGATGACCGTGTCACCCGCCGTCGACCAGACGCGAGTAGAGCTGGTCCGCGTGCTCGGGGCGGCCAATCTCGTCCTGACCGATACCCAGGCTCCCGTCCGTCCCGCCGAATCGGCCGTACTGGCCGCGGCGCCCCGCGCGGTCTTCCAGGTCACCCTGCCGGCCGACCCGACCCGCGGGTTTATCGTGGTCTACGAGTTCAGCGACTCGAACCGGGCGGCCGAAGCGGCGGCCGAGGAGCAGCACTACCTGGCGACCGGTCCGGGCCGCGTCCAGTCACCCGAGGGCACCGTCCATGTGCTGCGCCAGGTCGGACCTACGGTCGTCCTCTACGAATGGCTGCCCGGTGCGGCGAAGGATCCTGCCGCGCCCGAGATCCAGCGCGCGCTCGAGACGCTCGGGGTCGGCTACCCGATCGACAGCTGACCGGCCGGCCCTACTCCACCGGCGACGTGTCCGCGATGGCCCAGGCGCGGACAGGCGCGCGCCTGATCTTGAATGTGTGGGTCCTCGGGAAGTCCTCGTCCGGCCAGAGGCGCCAGGCTTGGACTCGCTGGTTCGGACCGAGGGTCGCGTTCGCGGCCTTGACCGCCCGGTCGATCCGGGCTCGCATCGCGGCGGTGTCCGACGACTCGTGGGCAGCCGTCGCGCCTGCCGTCGCCCCCGCGCTCGACAGAACGACGGCCTCGATCCGGCCGGGGCGTGTTTCGACCACGACCGAGTCCCGCAGGCCGGCGATCCGGAGGGCGTTCTCGATGTCCTCCGGATAGACGTTGAACCCGTTGGGCAGCACGATGATGTCCTTGGTCCGGCCCGACAGGATCAGGCGCCCCGCATCGTCCAGGTGGCCGATGTCGCCGGTCCGATACCAGCCGTCGGGCGTGAAGGCGGCAGCCGTGGCCGCCGGGTCGTTCCAGTAGCCCTTGAAGAGGGTTGACCCGCGGAACTGGACCTCACCGTCGTCGGCCAGGCGCATCTCGATGCCGGCCGGGGGCCGGCCCACCGTTCCAAGGCCATGATCGTCGAGCGTCGTGCAGCTCCCGGTTCCCGTCTCGGTCGCACCGTAGCCCTGGAGGACCGTGACGCCGAGGTCTTCCCAACCCTGCTGGAGCGCCGGCGGGAGGAAGGCACCGGCCGAGAGGAAGAGGCGGAAGTGTCCGCCGAGCTGGGCGTGAACGCTCTTGAACAGCCATCTCCGCAAGGCCACCGGCAGATGTCGGGCGACGCCTCGCAGGCGATCGAAGGAGGCCGTCCGTCCGCGCTTCGCCACCTCGCGCTCGATGGCGCTCCAGAAGAGGTCGAGGACCTGGGGGACGACGACCATCGAGGTCACCCGGTGGTCGCGCAGGGCGTCGAAGATGACGCGCGGGTTGCGGCTCCGGACGTACAGGATGTCCGCTCCGACCGAGAGGCCATGGCACAGCCCAACGGACTGCTCCAGCAGATGCGAGAGGGGCAGGAGGGAGACCAGCCGGTGCTCCATCGGCGGCACGATGCGATGGAATGTCTCGATCGAGGCCAGCACGTTGTCGTGGGCGAGCATCACGCCCTTTGGCGTGCCGGTCGTGCCGGAGGTGAAGACGAGCTCGAAGACCTCATCGGCGGCGGGCGCCGGCCAGGCGGTGAGCTGCGCCTCCCAGTCGCTCGGGAACGCGTCGTCCGGCTCCGCCGACAGCGCGTCCACGCTCGTCGTCGGGAAGCGCCCGAGACCCGCCTCGCGTGGATCCGGCGCATCCCGGCCGGTACCCAGGATCAGATGGCGGGCGCCCGAGGCGCTCACGATTCCCTCGACCGCGTCGGGCGACATCCGCAGGTCCAGCGGGACGATGATCAGGCGCGCCCGCATCGCCCCGAAATAGGCGGCCGGCAGCTCCGGCGTCGAAGGCGACCAGCTCAGCAGCCGATCGCCCGGCTCGAAACCCAGGGCGCGCAGGCGCCACGCCGCGATCCGTGAGCGCCGGTCGAGCTCGCGATAGCTCCAACTCGTCGTCGAGCCGTCGTCGTGGCGCAGGCTCAGGGCCGTGCGCTCGGCGTGGTGCGCGACGGCATCGGCAAGCAGATCGAGCAGGGTGGGCATGGATGCCTCGGGTGGGTCGGTACGATCCGTTGACGTGCGTCGGCGGCTATTGTCGATGGCGAGTGTCGCGCTCGACGGTCTGGCGGTTGATCGCCGAATACGTGGGCTTGGTCATGCTAACCGGATGGATTCCATCCGGCTCGGGCGGGCGTATCGCGCGTTACGGATTCGGCGACGGTGGCGTCAGCAGGATCTGGCGGATGTCGTCGGGGTTTCCAGACAGTTGATTGCGAAGGTGGAGTCCGGTCGGATCGACGACGTTCAGCTTGGGACGCTGCGTCGGATCGGTGAAGGGCTGGGTGCGTCGGTCGATGTGGGCATCCGCTGGCACGGCGAAGGCCTGGATCGGCTCCTCGACGCCGCCCACGCGGGACTCGTCGAGGAGGTCGTCAGTCGCCTCCAACACCTCGGCTGGGAGACGATCGTCGAGGCGTCGTACGCCATCCGAGGTGAGCGAGGATCGATCGACGTCCTGGCGCTGCACCGACCGACGGCCACGATCCTGGTCACCGAGGTCAAGTCTGTCGTGCCTGACTCGCAGGCAACGATCCACTCGACGGATCGGAAGGTACGGCTCGCACCCGAGATAGCCCGTGAACGGGGTTGGCCATGCAGGTTCGTTGGCCGGTTGCTCGCGGTTGGGGAGTCGACGACGTCTCGTCGCCGGATCGAGCAACTCGACGCGACGTATCGGAGCGCACTCCCTGCCCGAGGCCGATCGATTGGCGCTTGGTTGCGTGTGCCATCCGGCACGATGTCGGGCCTCCTGTTCCTGCCATTCGCCACGCGCGGTGGCACTGCGCACCGTGTGACCGGCCGGCAACGAGTTCGCAGGCCGTCCAGGTGAGATAGCGCCACCCGGAGTGGCGTGTGGGGCTCCCGGCGATCCAACGGGGCTCGCGAGCGGTCATGATCGTGCCGAGTGCCACCCACGGTGGCGTATGGCCAATCGGCGACCGGACCCTGGCTCGGGCGACCCTCCCACCGCGCTTGGGCCGCGACCGACATGGACGCGCGCCATCGACGGCTCAGAACCCGCACAGCCGCCCACACAGCGTTTGACCTGCCCGGGACCCTCGGCTATGCTCCGCCAGCCTTTGACGGGACTGCCGTCGGGGGCGCGTCAGCGCCGATTGGCCGCGAGCCTGACGTCGATCGCGAGACCCAAGGCCTGGGGAGGTGAATCGGGATTGGCAGAAGTCCGAGTGGGTGAGAACGAGACGTTCGAAAGCGCCCTGCGTCGCTTCAACAAGAAGATCCAGCAAAGCGGCATCCTCGCCGAGGCTCGCCGGCGCGAGCACTACGAGAAGCCCTCTGTGAAGCGAAAGCGCAAGGAAGCCAAGCGCAAGAAGAACGCCCGAACGCAGGTCGGCTGAGCGGGCTCAGCCCGACTTCCAATCCTGCCCCCCGCGGGCACACTGAGGGTTGCCGCAGCCACGGTGATCCTCCCGCCCGAGGTGCCAGACCGGTGTCCCTTCGAGATCGCCTTCAGACCGACATCGCCGTCGCCATGCGCGGCGGCGACACGCTGCGCCGAGACGTGCTGCGCATGGCGTCGAGTGCCGCCTACAACGTCGAGAAGCGCAACGTGCGTCCTCTGACGGAGGACGAGTTCCTGGCCGTCCTCAATCGCGAGGTGAAGACTCGCCGCGAGTCGGTCGAGGCCTTCCGCGGTGCTGGCCGTGAGGACCTCGCGACCAAGGAGGAGGCCGAGATCGCGATCCTCTCCGACTACCTGCCCCAGGGGCTGACCGAGCAGGAAATCGGCGACCTGATGCGCGAGGCCATCGCGGCGACCGGCGCCAGCTCCGCTCGGGACATGGGCAAGGTGATGGGCTGGCTCGCTCCTCGCACCGGAGGCCGGGCTGACGGCAAGCACGTCAGTGAGCTCGTGCTCCAGGCTCTGGCGAGCGCCGATCTCGCCGCCCACGACGGCGGAGCGCACTGAGGCCCGGGCGCATCCCATGCTGACCTCCAGGGCTCCCAACCTTGCCCGCTTCACGCTTGGCGACGCATCGCGCCTGGGAATCGCGGCGCTGATCCTGGTCCTCGCGCTCACGGCGATTCTCGGCGTGGACATCCTGCCCGATGAGCCACTCCAGGTGAATGCCGGGGAGCTCGCCCCGCGCGACATCGCCGCCCCCCGTGCGGTCGACTTCGTCAGCGTCGTCCGGACCAGCGAGGCGCGCGCCGCCGCCCGCTCGGCCGTCGAGCCGCAGTACGACTTCACGAGCGAGAACGCGATCGCGATCGCCGAGGAGCAGCAGCTGGCGTTCGAGACACGGGTCGGACGGATCGACACCACGTTCGCGGCCGACCTCGCGCCGGAGGAGCGCGCCTCGCTGCTCGAGACGGCGGTCCCGGGCTTGTCGCAGGTCGTCCGCGAGACGCTCGTCGGGCTCGACGCCGCGCGCTGGGCGGCCGTCCGAACCGAGGCGGCGCGGGTTCTCGACGCGACGCTGCGCACCGAGCTGCGCGACACGGAAGTGGCCGAGGCGAGAACCGGCCTGTCCGGCCGGATGGCCGGCGGACTCGACGAATCTGAGCGAATGCTCGCGGCCGAGCTGATCAGCCCGCTCCTCGTCCCGAACTCGTCGTTCAGCCCGGAGCTCACGGCCCAGGCACGAGACCGAGCCGCGGAAGCGGTCGAGGACGTGCGCGTTCAGATCCTGCAGGGCGAGGTGATCGTCCGCGAAGGCACGCGCCTCGATGCCGCCCAGATCGAGGAGATCGACGCTCTCGGGCTGAGTGAGGATGTGCCTGATTTCGCCAGCTTCGCCGGCTGGATGCTGCTCGCGGTCCTCGTGGTCGTGATGCTGCTGAGCTGGATCTGGCGTTTCCGACCGACGTTGTGGCATCGCGACAACGTCCTGATCCTGATCGGGTTGCTGATCGTCGGTGCCACCCTTGCGCTCAAGGTCACGGCCGGTCGACCGACCCAGCCGTTCTTCCTGCCGACCGCCGCCATTGCCATGCTTCTGGCGGTCCTCCTCGACGCCTCGATCGCCACGATCGTGATGGCGTTCGTCGCCCTGATCGGAGGCGCCGTCAATGGCGCGTCGCTCGAGCTCGCGACGTACATCTTCCTGGGCGGAATGGCCGGCATCGTCGGCGTCCGCCGTGGCGATCGCCTGCAGGTCTTCCTGCAGGCCGCCGTGGCGGTCTTCATCGTCAACGCCCTCGTCGTGTCCGTCTTCTCGTTGCTGGGCGCGCGCGACTTGCGCGGGATCCTGGAGCTGTGGTTCGCATCGGCGGCATCGGCCGCAGGCTCGGCCATCGCGGCGGTCGGCTCGTTCGCCGTCCTTGGATCGGTGTTCGGGATCCTGACCGTCTTCCAGCTCCTGGAGCTGGCCAATCCGTCGCAGCCCCTGTTGCGACGGCTGCTGGTCGAGACACCGGGCACCTACCATCACTCCCTGATGGTCGGGAACCTCGCCGAGCGTGCCGCGGAGGCGATCGGAGCGGACCCGCTGGTGACTCGCGTGGCGGCCTACTACCACGACATCGGCAAGCTCGCGAACCCGCTGGCATTCATCGAGAACCAGGCCGGAGGCGAGAACATCCACGATCAGCTCGAGCCCGAGGTGAGCGCCGGGATCCTCAAGCAGCACGTGGTCGACGGCATCGACCTGGCCTACAAGGCACGCCTGCCGAAGGCCTTGATCGCCTACATCCCGCAGCACCACGGGACCGCGATCATGGGCTACTTCTACGCTCGGGCCAAGGAGCTCGCCGGGCCCGGCGCGACGGTCGACGAACGCAAGCTCCGGCACTCCGGGCCGAAGCCCCAGAGCCGCGAGGCGGCGCTGATCATGCTGGCCGACGGGGTCGAGGCCTCTGTCCGGTCGCTGGCCGCGCGCGACGAGCCCGCGATCCGGGCCATGGTCACCCGGATCATCGAGGAGCGGACGGCCGACGGCCAGTTCGATGAATGCGATCTGACGCTGCGCGACCTCGAGCGCATCCGGGAGGCGTTCGTCGAGCAGCTGCTGGGCATGTACCACACACGGATCGCGTACCCGCAGAACACGGTGGTCGAGCTCGAGTCGTGGCGAGCCGCGAGCGGCGGCGAAGGGGGCGGCTCCACTTCGTGAGCTGGCCGATCTATCGGGGTCCGTGGCGGGTGGATCTGACGGTCCGCGACGGCATCAGCTCGCCGGTGCCCCGCGCGGCGCTGGCCCGCGCGGTGGTGGCCGCCGCCGAAGCGGCCGGCGCCCCGTCGCCGGCTTCCGTTGGGCTGGTCCTGTCAAAAGACGCCGAGCTCGCCGAGCTGAACGCCTCGCATCTTGGAAGGCGCGGGCCGACCGATGTCCTATCGTTCCCGCTCCTGCCGCCGGAGGCGTTCCCGCCGCACCCTGGGAGGCTCATCGATCGATCGGCCGTGGGGCCCAGGGCGGAGCCCGTCGCGGCCTTCGCGCTGCCGCCGGGCCGCCGCCTGCATCTCGGGGATATCGTCATCTCGGTCGAGCGTGCGACCAGGCAGGCAGGCGAGGGGCGCGGCGGCCAGACCGGTGATGTCCGCTGGTCGCCTGCCGATGAGCTCCTGCTGCTGGTCACCCACGGCACCCTCCACCTGTGCGGCTGGGACCACGTCGAGCCCGCGGAGGAGGCTGCCATGCGCTCCCTCGAGGCTCGACTGCTCGGGCATACGGGCTAGTCCTCCTCGTCCATCGCGGTCCGCGAACGGCCCGGAGGGGTCCGGCTGCTACCATCCCCGGAGGCCCTCCCGGACGGGATCGGGCCCTGTCTGGCTGCCCGGAGGATCGCGTGAAGCTCGTGGTCGGTCTGGGGAATCCCGGGTCGCAGTACGCCCGAACCCGGCACAACATCGGCTGGCAGGCGATCGACCGCCTGGCCGATCGGGCCGGCTGGGCGGGGCGTGGCCGTCAGCGAGATGCCTCGAGCGTCGTCATGGGCCGCTACGGGGGCCTGGACCTGACCCTGGTCAAACCGCTGACCTTCATGAATGACTCGGGACTCGCCGTGCGCAAGGTGGTCGCGCGCGGGCATGCCCCGCTCACCGACCTGCTCGTGGTGGCCGACGACTTTGCGCTGCCGTTCGGCAAGCTCCGCTTCCGGGAGGGCGGAAGCCATGGCGGCCACAATGGCCTGCGCTCGATCATCGACGAGCTCGGTACCGAGAAGTTCAGCCGCCTTCGCATCGGGATCGGCGAGCCCGATCAGGGTGCTGTCGATCACGTCCTCTCGACCTTTGTCCCCGAGGAGACGGCGCGCCTGGACGAGCTGCTCGGTGCCGCCGCGGACGCGATCGAGGCCTGGGCGCGCGAGGGCACCAGCAAGGCGGCAAACCGCTTCAACATGTTCGAGCTGCGCCCGGCCGACACGACCCTCCTCGCCGCCCCGGGGGAGGTGGATGGCCCGCCGGGCGCCGACGGGATCCGACGCACCCGGACCGGCTGGCGGCGGATTCGCCTCGGCAGGTCCGAGGACTGACCGGTGCCCACCCCAGCGCTTCGCGGTCGTCGCGGGCGAGACCGGCGCATCGCCGAACGAGTCGCCACCGATTTCGCGGCACGCCACGCGCCGTCACCCGGGGAAGCGCCCGATTTCGACGTCGCCGAGGTTGACGCCAAAGTCGAGGATGCGGAACGAACGACCGACGGCGTAACACCGAGGGGACGCGGTTCCGCCTCACGCCCCTCGACCCCACCGACCGGCCAGCCTCGCCCTGGGAAGGGCAGTGGCCACCGTCTCCCGGACCTCTCCGCGCTCCCGCCGCTCCTCGCCGCTACGGGCACCTTCGCCGCGCTCCGCGAGCGTCTGGGCGGAGTGACCGTCGGGCCGCGCGGGGCCGGGGCCGCCGACGGGTCGCGCCGAGTGGGACGGCACGTCGGCCTGGTCTCCATCCCGCACGGTGCAAAGAGCTACCTCGCGGCGACGCTGGCCCAGGGAGCCACCGGCGAACGCCTGGTCTGGATCGCACGCGACGCCGAGATCGGCGACCGCGTGGCCGAGGAGCTCGGCGCGTGGCTGGGCGATCCGGCGGCCGTCGTCACCCTCGAGCCACGCACGGCGCTCGCCTACGAACGCAGCGAGCTGGTCGCCGACGAGACCGCCGCTCGCGTGGCCGCCCTCGCCGCCTGGCGCAGCGGAGGCGTACGTGTTCTCGTCGCCAGCGTCCAGGCGCTCCTCCAGCACACGATCGCACCGGCAGATCTGCCCGACGCACCTCGCGAGCTGCGGCGTGGCGCCCGGATCCACCAGGAGGCGCTTCTGCGCGACCTGTTCGGTCTCGGCTACGTGCCCGTCCTCGAGGTGGCCGGACGAGGCGAGTTCGCGCGGCGCGGCGGAATCGTGGACGTCTTCCCGCCCTCGCTCTCGCTGCCCATCCGGATCGAGTTCTTCGGGGACGAGATCGACTCGCTGCGCGCGTTCGATCCGACCGACCAGCGGACTGTCGAAACGGTCGAAGCCGCCGTCCTGCTCCCCGCATCCGAATTTCTGCTGCCGCGCGGCGGCGTTTCCGCGATCGCCGAGCGCCTTGGACGCGTCGCGACACGCCTGCCCGAGCGACTCGCCGGCGACCTCGCCCGATTTGGGGCCGAGGCGGCGGACGCCGGCCCGTCGGCCGAGGCGACCCGCGCTCTTGCCATTGGCGACGCCGCGGAGGTCTGGGCCGACCATCTCGCCCCCGCCACCGGCCTCGACCATGTCGAGCAAGGCACGCTCCTGCTGATCGACGAGCCTGGCGACATCGCCGAGGCGGCCCAGTTCCTCTGGCGCCAGGCGGACGAGCGTCGCACTGAGCTGATCGAAGCCGGCGAGCTGCCCCGGGACTGGCCCTCGACCTATCTCCCGCCGCGTGATTGGAAGGGCCGCCTGGTCGCCTCCCGGACTCTCGAGCTGACCTGGGAGTCCGTTCCGCCGGAGGACGCGGCGATGGCCCGCGGAGGGCTCTCGTCGGGCGATCCGTTTGGTTGGCGGGAGCCGGTCCTGCCGCCCGGTCAGGCGGGGCGAATCGCGCAGGCGATCGAGGCCTGGCGGGCTGCCGGCGGCCGAATCGTCGTTGCCTCGGACCAGGCTCCGCGCCTCGCGGACATCCTCGCCGAGGCCGGTCATCCCGCGGCGGTCGTCGGGCGGGTGGGGGAGGCGCCGCCGCCCGGAGCGGTCGCCCTCGTCGATCGGAGTCTCAATGGCGGGTTCAGCGGTGGCCCCGACGGGCTCGCCTTCGTCACCGACCGCGAGCTGTTCGGCACGGTCCGGGTTCGCCGGCCACGCGCGCTGCGGCGGGTCGTCCCGCGCGACGTCCTCGAGCGCCTTTCCCCGGGCGACCTGGTCGTCCACATCGATCACGGAGTCGCGCGCTACGAGCAGATGCTCCGGCGCGGCGGCAGTGGTGAGGAGCGCGACTACCTCGAGCTCTCGTTCGCCGGCGGCGACCGGATCTTCGTCCCGGTCGAGCAGATCGGTCGAGTCACCCGCTATTCGGGCGGCGAGCGGCCGGCGCTCTCCAGGCTCGGCGGCAGCGAATGGCTGCGCGCCAAGCAGCGCGTCCGCAAGGCGGTCGATGACCTGGCCGAGGAGCTGCTCGCGCTCTACGCCGCACGAGCCGAAGCGCGGGGCCACGCCTTCAACCAGGACACGCCGTGGCAGGCCGAGATGGAGGCCTCCTTCCCCTACGAGGAGACCGCCGACCAGCTGGGTGCTGCCATGGAGGTCAAGTCGGACATGGAGCTGACCCGCCCGATGGATCGCCTGGTCGTCGGCGACGTCGGCTACGGCAAGACCGAAGTCGCCCTGCGGGCCGCCTTCAAGGCGACCCAGGATGGCAAGCAGGTCGCGGTGCTCGTCCCGACCACCGTTCTCGCCGCCCAGCACAACGCCACGTTCTCGCAGCGATTCGCGGCCTTTCCGCTGGAGGTCCGCCTGCTGTCGCGCTTCGTGCCGCCGGCCGCCCAGGCGGCGACCATCGCGGGCCTGGCGGACGGCACGGTCGACCTCGTCATCGGGACCCATCGACTGCTTTCGAAGGACGTCCGGTTCAAGGACCTCGGCCTCGTCGTGGTCGACGAGGAGCAGCGCTTCGGCGTCGCGGCCAAGGAGCGGCTCAAGCGGCTGAAGCGCGAGGTCGACGTCCTGACGCTGTCGGCCACGCCGATCCCGCGGACGCTTAACCTGGCCCTCGCGGGGATCCGTGACCTGTCGGTCATCGAGACGCCGCCGGAGGATCGCCTGCCGATCCAGACCCGGGTCGCCGAGGCCTCGGCCGGGCTCGTCCGCGACGCGATCCTGCGCGAGCTCGATCGAGGCGGCCAGGTTTTCTACGTTCACAACCGGGTCGAGACGATCGACGCGCAGGCCGAGCAGCTCCGGCAGATGCTGCCGGGCGTCCGGTTCGTGGTCGGCCATGGCCAGATGGCCGAAGGGGCACTCGATAAGGTGATGATCGCCTTCGCCGACGGCGCTGCCGACGTCCTGGTCTGCACGACCATCATCGAATCCGGGCTGGACATTCCCAACGCCAACACGATCGTCATCGATCGCGCCGACACGCTCGGGCTCGCCCAGCTCTACCAGCTGCGAGGTCGGGTGGGGCGGAGCAGCCGGCGGGCCTATGCCTACCTGCTCTATCGACGCCGCGAACGGCTCTCGGACGAGGCTCGCAAGCGGCTGCAGGCCATCTTCAATGCGTCCGAGCTAGGCGCCGGGTTCCAGATCGCCCTGTCCGACCTCGAGATCCGGGGCGCCGGCAACATCCTGGGCGGCGAGCAGTCCGGCCACATGGCGGCCGTGGGCTTCGATCTCTACACGCGCCTTCTGGCCGAGGCGGTCGAAGCGCGCAAGGCGACGATGGAGGGGCGGACGCCGGTCATCGAGCCAGCGCATGCCGTGGTCGACCTCCCGATCGAGGCCCACCTGCCAACCGAGTACGTCCCCGACGAGGCCCAGAAGCTGGAGCTCTATCGGCGGCTGGCACGGGCGCGAACGGCGGGCGACCTGGCCGGCTTCCGCCAGGAGGTCCAGGATCGGTTCGGGGCGATGCCGGCGCCGGTGGCCAGGCTCGTCGAAGTCGCCGAGCTGCGGCTGACGGCCGAGGCCGCCGGCGTGCAGTCGATCTCGCGCGAGGAGGGCTGGCTGGTCGTGCGCTTCGGGGCCGGGCTCACCCGGGCGACCGCCATGCGCCTGCTGGCGGGTCCCGTCCTGCCGGGTGTCCGCCCGACCGACGTCACCTTTGCCAGCAACCAGGTCCGGATCCGGCTGCCCAGGGAGCCTGGCAAGGGTTGGCCATTGACCCAGGCGGTCGTGGCGCGGTTGACGGTTGCGGGCAGCGAGCCGCTCGCCGGATGAGCTCGGCGCATGACCTACGGCGACACGATCATCCCGCACCGGCGAGCGACAGCCTCTGGTCTCCTGATCGACGGGCCCTGACGATCGGCCTGGTCCTGACCATCACCCTGGTCGCCTTCGAGGCGCTGGCGGTTTCGACCGTGATGCCGACCGTGGCTCGCGAGCTCGGCGGGCTCGAGCTCTACGGCTGGGTCTTCTCAGCCTTCTTCCTCGGATCGCTGATCGGCATCGTGATCGTCGGCGGCGCGATCGACCGCCGCGGCCTGGCGTTGCCGTTCGCGATCGGGCTCGGCCTGTTCGGGATCGGCCTGCTGGTCGGCGGACTCGCACCGTCGATGCCCGTGCTTGTCGGGGCCCGCTTCGTCCAGGGCCTGGGTGCCGGCACGATCCCGCCGATCGCCTACGTCGCCATCGGCCGGAGCCTGCCGGAGAGGCTGCGCCCGCGGATGTTCGCCACGATGTCCACGGCCTGGATCCTGCCCGGCGTGCTCGGGCCGGCGATCGCGGCGACGGTTGGCCAGACCCTCGGCTGGCGCTACGTCTTCCTGGGACTCCTGCCCCTGATCGGTCTGGCCGGAGCACTGACCCTTGGGGCGCTCCGTGCCGTCGTCACGGCCCCGGCCAACCGTGCCGCCGAGGCGGGCGCGTCGGCCGCGGATCGGGCTCGGCTGCCGCTGGCGATCCTCGTGGCGGTCGGTGCCGGACTGGTGACCCTTGGTCTGACCTCAGGCGAGCCCATACCGACCGTCCTCCTGATCGGGCTCGGCCTGCCGATCGGGATCCATGCGCTCCGGCGCCTGACGCCGGCCGGCACGCTCCGGGCCCGGCCGATCCTGCCAGCCGCGATCCTCCTGCGCGGAATCCTGACCTTCATGTTCTTCGGGGTCGACGTCTTCGTTCCCCTGGCGCTGGTGGAATGGCGCGGGCTATCCCTCACGGAGTCGGGCATCGCCCTCACGGTTGCGACGGTCGTCTGGACGGCCGGCTCCTGGGTCCAGGCGCGCGGCGCGACGCGCTGGTCCAGCTACCGCTTCGTCCAGGCCGGCTTCGCCGTCGCCCTGATCGGGCTGGCGTGCTTCATGTTGGTGTTGCGCCAGGATGTCTCGTGGCTGGTCGCGATCCCGACCTTTGCCCTGGCCGGATTCGGAATGGGCCTGGCGTACTCGCCGCTCGCCTTGATCGTCCTGCGTGAGGCCACCCCGGAGAACCACGGGTCCGCGTCAAGCGCCCTGTCGCTGACCGACTCGCTCGGCACCGCCCTGGGAACGGGCGTGGCCGGTGCGATCATCGCCGCCGGCGTCCGGGCCAACGGGCAGCCCGTCCCGGGCCTCGCGATCGCGTTCGCGGTCGCCCTGGCCGTGGGCTTTGGCGGCCTGCTCCTGACCGTTCGGCTCCACCGTCGTCCGGCCGTCCTGCGTGCCGGCGTTCCCGCGACCGCAACGCCTCCGACGTAGACGGTCGGAGCGCCTGCGGTAGACTTCGGGACGCCCACGCCGCCGCTCACCGGCGCCGCGATGCCGACGATGGAGGTCCATACGATCGTGTCTCTCGAGGAGCTGCGGGCGAAGATCCGCGAGGTCCCCGACTTCCCGAAGCCCGGCATCCTCTTCTACGACATCACGACCCTGCTCAAGGACGCGGCGGCCTACCGCGAGGCGATCGACCTGATGCTGGCGCCCTACGCCGGTGAGCCGATCGACATCGTCGTCGGCATGGAGTCGCGCGGCTTCATCTTCAGCGCCCCGATGGCGTATCAGCTGAACGCCGGACTCGTTCCGGTGCGCAAGCTCGGGAAGCTCCCGGCCGAGACGATCACCGTCGAATACGCCCTCGAGTACGGCTCCAACACCCTCGAGATTCACCGCGACGCGATTCAGCCCGGGCAGAAGGTCCTCGTCGTCGACGACCTGCTCGCAACTGGCGGCACCGTCCACGGGACGATCGAGCTGGTCGAGCGGCTCAAGGGCGAGGTCGTCGGGCTGGCCTTTCTGGTCGAGCTCGACTTCCTCAAGGGTCGCGACCGGCTTGACGGACGTCGAGTGACGAGCGTGATCCAGTATTGACGCCGGATCGACCGAGGCGACGCCATTGACCGACTCAGCCGGCGATCCCGTGACCAGTCCCCCGCCGCTCGACCGGGACCTCGCCCCGCCCGCTGCCGACCTCGGCCGCCGGCGCTTCTTCCGGGCCTTTGCCGGGGAGCTCATCCAGACCGCCGCAACCGTGGCCGGCGCGGCGCAGGCGCTGCAGCGCGCGTCCTCTGAGGCCGCGAGCGCGATCCTGGATCCGCAGGGCGCCGCGGAGCGCCTGGATCCCGGCTTGGCGACAGGCACCGGCGCCACGACCGGCCCGGCCGGCTTTCGAACGGCCTTCCGCGAGGGAGACGGCGTCCTCCACCTCATCGACCAGCGCCGCCTGCCCGACGCCCTCGTCGAGTATCCCTGCAGCTCCGCCGGCGAGGTCGCGTTTGCGATCCGCGAGATGATCGTGCGCGGCGCTCCCGCGATCGGCGCGGCCGCCGCCATCGGCCTCGCCCTCTCCGCCGAGAAGATTAGGTCGGCACGACCGTACGCCCGGCGCGCCACCCTGCGTGGTGGCGCCAATGCGCTGATCAACGCCCGCCCCACTGCGGTCAACCTGCGCTGGGCGGTCGAGCGGCTGATGGCGCGCTACACCGAAATCGGTGAGCTCTCCGAGGATGGCGAGGCGATCGCCGCCGCGATGCGGGCCGAGGCCGACTCGATCGTGATGGAGGCCACGACCGATCACGGGAGACTCGCGAATTTCGGCCTGGAGGTCCTTCCAACGCCCGAGGATCGGCCGGTCCGCGTTCTGACCCACTGCAACACTGGGCCACTCGCCTGCGGCCAGTTCGGGACGGCGCTTGGGGTCGTCCAGGCCGCCCACTTTGCGGAGCGGCCGATCCATGTCTGGGTCGACGAGACCCGGCCCTATCTCCAGGGCGCACGGTTGACCACCTGGGAGCTGGCCCAGGCCGGCGTGCCCCACACGCTCATCCCCGACGTTGCCGCCGGCCACCTGATGGCGCGCGGCGAGGTCGACGTGATCCTGGTCGGCGCCGACCGCGTCGCCGCCAACGGCGATACCGCCAACAAGGTCGGCACCTACACCCTGGCCGTGCTGGCCGCTCGCCACGGCATCCCGTTCTTTGTCTGTGCCCCGACAAGCTCCGTGGATCTGGCCACGGCCGACGGGTCGGCCATCGTCATCGAGGAACGCAAGCCGGAGGAGGTCCTCGAGATCCGGGGCGTTCGCATCGCGCCACCCGGCACGCAGGTCCGGAATCCCGCCTTCGACGTGACCCCGGCCGAGCTGATCAGCGGGATCATCACCGAGGAGGGGGTGATCCGCGCGCCGTTCGAGCCCGGCCTGCGCGACGCGACCGAGGGGGCGCGGGCGCGCTGGGCGGCTGCCCGCGGATCGGGCACCGCGCACACGGCGTCGGGGTCCAACTGATGGGAACCGCCTGATGGCATCGGTCGTCCTCGGGCGTCGCGACGCGATCGTCGCGCGAGCGACCACGGATCGTGCCCTGCTGCGGGACTTCCTCGAGCAGGACCGGCTCTACGCGGCCTATGCGATCTGCGACCTCGAGGAGCGCGAGTTCGCCCGGACCCGTTGGGGTCTGGCGTGGGATCGCGACGCGCCGGTCGCTGTCGTGCTCGAGTACAACGGACCCACCCCGCAGCCCCTGTTCGTGATGGGTCGCCAGGATGGGATCGAGGCGGTGCTGCGCGATCTAATCCGTCCGCGACTCTCCTACGTCGCCGTGCCGTCCGCCATGGTTCCCGCGATCGAGACGGCCTACCGCGTGGACCCTGGACCGACGATGGTCCGGATGTGGATCGACCAGGCGCGCTTCCGGCCGTATCCGGCGACCGTCCTACGGCTGCTGCCGGTCGAGATCGGCGATCTGAACCGGCTCTACCAGCTCGGCTTCGCGTCGTGGCTGCCGCCCGCGACCATGGCCGACGGCGTCTACTACGGCATGCGGGTCAACGGCCAGCTGGTGGCCGCTGCCGGCACCCACGTGATCAGTCGCAGCGCCCGCCTGGCGGTGGTCGGTAACGTCCTGACTCACGTCGACTTCCGCGGCCGGGGCTTCGCGACGGCGGTCGCCGGAGCCGTGACCGCCGAGCTCCTGCGGACCTGCGACCAGGTCGTGCTGAACGTTCGCGCCGACAATCCGCCCGCGCTCAATGCCTATCGCCGCCTTGGCTACACCGAGCACCTCCGCTTCGAGGAGCGGCTCGTCCATCGCCTCGGCTCGCCATGGCCCGCCCTGACCGCGCCGCTCCGGCGCCTGTTCACCCGCAAGGAGATCGATCCTCGATGACCACCACCATGGATCCGCCCCACGACGTCACGGACCTCGGCCTCGCCGCCGAAGGCGTCCGCCGGATCGAGTGGGCCGAGCGCGAGATGCCGGTCCTGCGCCTCATCCGCGAGCGCTTCGCGCTGGAGCGGCCGCTCGCCGGTCTCCGGATCGGGGCCTGCCTGCACGTGACCACGGAGACCGCCAACCTGATGCGCACGCTCAAGGCCGGTGGAGCCGACGTGGTCCTGGCGGCGAGCAACCCGCTCTCCACCAAGGACGATGTCGCCGCGGCGCTGGTGGCGGAATACCGGATCTCCGTCTACGCACGGCGGGGTGAGGATCGCGATACCTATTACGCACATCTGAACGCCGTCGCCGACAGCGGGCCGCACCTCACCATGGACGACGGGTGCGATCTCGTGTCGTTGATCCATAGCTCGCGACCGAACCAGGTCCGGGACATCCTGGCCGGCACGGAGGAGACCACCACCGGGGTCATCCGGCTGCGCGCAATGGCCGCGGACGGCGCCCTCGGCTTTCCGGTCATCGCCGTCAACGAGGCCCAGACCAAGCACCTCTTCGACAACCGCTACGGGACTGGCCAGAGCACGCTCGATGGCATCCTGCGGGCGACCAACATCCTGATCGCCGGCCGGCACGTCGTCGTCGCCGGCTACGGCTGGGTCGGCAAGGGAATCGCCTCCCGGATGGACGGCCACGGAGCCCATGTCGCGGTCGTTGAGGTCGACCCGGTCCGGGCCCTCGAAGCGTTGATGGACGGGTTCCAGGTCAAGACCGCGGGTGATGCGGCAGCCTGGGGCGAGCTGTTCATCACGGCGACCGGCAACGTCAACGTCTTTCGGCGCGAGCACTTCGAGGCGATGCGTGACGGCGCGATCATGGCTAACTCGGGCCATTTCGATGCCGAGCTGGACCTCGACGCGCTGCGTGCCCTGGCCGAGGGCCACGTCCGGGAGGTTCGCGAGAACGTCCAGGAGTTCGACCTCGGCGGGAAGCGCCTCAACCTCATCGCGGAAGGACGCCTGGTCAACCTCGGCGCGGCCGAGGGCCATCCGGCGGCGGTGATGGACATGAGCTTCGCTAATCAGGCGCTGTCAGCCGAATACGTCGCCGGTCACCACGCCGAGCTGGAGCCGCGCGTCTACATCGTGCCCGAGGCGATCGACGCCGAAGTCGCCCGGCTCAAGCTCGCCGCCCTCGGCATCACCCTGGAGCCGATGACTGCCGAACAGACCGCCTACGTCGCGTCGTGGCGGCACGGTACGTGATCGAGCGACCCGAGTCACCCGAGCCACCCGAGCCGACGATCGCGCCGTTCGGCACGTGGGCATCGCCGATCCGGATCGACGACGTCGTCGGCGACGTCATCGGGCTCGGTGAGCCGTGGATCGATGGCGATGACACCTACTGGCTGGAGGCGCGTCCGTTGGAGGGGGGTCGGCGAGTGCTGGTCCGCTCCGGCGCGGACGGCTCGATCGCGGACGTCACGCCCCCGCCGTTCAACGTCCGGACGCGGGTCCACGAGTACGGCGGCGGGTCGTATGTCGTGGCCGGCGGCGTCGTCGTCTTCTCGGAGTTCAGCGACGGGCGGCTCTACCGCCTTGATCCCGCAGCCGAGTTGCCGGTCGCCATCACGCCCGAGGGTCCGTGGCGCTACGCCGACCTTCGCGCCGACTCCGGGCGGCGTCGCTGTCAGGCGGTCCGGGAGGACCACAGCGCCGAAGGGCAGCCGCTGGCCGCCATCGTCGCCGTGCCGCTCGATGGCCTGGAGCCCCCGACCGTTCTCGTCAGCGGCCCGGATTTCCTGGCCGCACCGCGCCTCGCCCCCGACGGCAGTCGCCTCGCCTGGCTGGAATGGGATCACCCCGACATGCCCTGGGATGCGTGCCGGCTGCGGATCGCGTCATTCGAACCGGACGGCACGCTCGGCGACCCCGTTCTGATCGCGGGCGGCCCGGACGAGTCGATCGCCCAGCCCGAGTGGTCCGCCGACGGCGTCATCCATTTCGTCTCGGATCGCACCGGCTGGTGGAACCTCTACCGGCTGCTCGACGGCCCGGCACTCGATGCCCTGGCCCCGATGGAGGCCGAGCTCGCCGATCCCGCCTGGGTCTTCGGGCGGTCGTCGTACGCGTTCACGCCCGATGGCTCGATCGTCGCGATCGGGCGGCGCGACGGACGCGACCACCTGATCCACATCCGGCCCGACGAGCTCGTCGGCGAGGTCGAGACGCCCTACACCGAGTTCGAGGGCCTGGTCGCGGGCCCGCCGGGGATGGTGACGATCGCCGGCTCGCCGGCCGAACCGACGGTCGTGGCGCGGCTCGATCCGGTGACCCTGGCCGTGGCCGGGATCCTGCGCCGGGCGAGCAGGGTCGTGCTGGACCCCGAGCTCGTGTCGACGCCGGAGACGATCCACTTCCCGACCAGCGGCGGCCGCACGGCCCACGCGCTCTACCACCCGCCGCGCAACCCCCAGTTCGCGGGGCCGACCGGAGAGCGACCGCCGCTCGTCGTGCTTTCCCACGGCGGGCCGACCTCGGACGCATCGACCGCCCTGGACATGGCGAAGCAGCTCCTGACCAGCCGCGGGATCGCGCTGGTCGACGTCGACTACGGCGGGAGCAGCGGCTATGGACGGGCCTATCGCCGGGAGCTGAACGGCACATGGGGCGTCGTCGACGTCGATGACTGCGTTGCCGCGGCACAGTTCCTGGTGGCTCGCGGCGACGTGGACCCGGAGCGGATGGCGATCGCCGGTGGCAGCGCCGGCGGGTATACGACGCTTGCGGCGCTGGCCTTCCGCGACGTCTTCGCGGCGGGCGTGAGCCGCTTCGGTGTCGGCGACCTCGAGACGATGACGCGCGACACCCACAAGTTCGAATCGCGCTACCTGGACCGGCTGGTCGGCCCGTACCCGGAGGCGGCCGAGACGTACCGCGAGCGATCGCCGGTCCATTTCCTCGACGAGATCTCCTGCCCGGTCCTGGTCATGCAGGGGCTTGATGACAAGGTCGTGCCACCGTCCCAGGCGGAGTCGATCGTCGCGGCCCTCGCCGCGAACGGGATCCCGCACGCCTATCTCGCCTTCGAGGGCGAGGGCCACGGGTTCCGCGGCGCGGCGGCCATCCGCCGCTCGCTCGAGGCGGAGCTGTCGTTCCTCGGGCAGGTCTTCGGCTTCGTGCCCGCGGACAAGCTCGAGCCGGTCGAGATGCCTGGCCTCGACGAGTGGCGCAGGCACCATGCCGCCACGGCGGCTGTGCGCTCGGGAGCCTGAGCCGGCCAGGTGCAGGGGAGGGGAGGCCTTTCGCCTCGGCGCGGCCGCGGGCCATGCTAGGCTTCGCGGCCATGAGCATCGTCGACGCCGCCCACTACCTGTTCACCTCCGAGTCGGTCACCGAGGGCCACCCGGACAAGATGTGTGACCAGATCTCCGACGCGATCCTGGACGCGATCATCCGCGAGGATCCCCAGGCACGCGTCGCGTGCGAGACGGCCACGACCACCGGCCTGGTCATGGTTCTGGGTGAGATCTCGACCGACACGTACGTGGATTTCCAGTCGATCGTGCGCGAGACCGTCCGAGACATCGGCTACACCCGAGCCGACTACGGATTCGACTACCTGACCTGCGGCACGCTGGTTTCGGTCAAGGAGCAGTCACCCGACATCGCCCAGGGCGTCGATGCCGCCCTGGAGGTGCGCGACGACGCCGCCTCGGCATTCGAGCTCGGGGCCGGCGACCAGGGCATGATGTTCGGGTTCGCCTGCCGCGAGACGCCGGAGCTGATGCCCCTGCCGATCGCGCTGGCCCACCGGATGGCGAGGCGCCTGGCCGAGGTCCGCAAGTCGGGCCAGCTGCCGTACCTCCGCCCGGATGGCAAGACACAGGTCACGGTCGAATACGAGCACGGCGTCCCGAAGCGGGTGCGAACCGTCGTCGTCTCCGCCCAGCACGACCCCGACGTGCGCGTCGAGCGTCTCCGCTCCGAGATCGTCGAGGCGGTGATCCTGCCGACGATCCCCCACGAGCTGCGCGAGACCGATCCGGTCATGCACATCAACCCGACCGGGCGCTTCGTGACCGGTGGCCCGATGGGCGACGCCGGCCTGACCGGGCGCAAGATCATCGTCGATTCGTACGGCGGCATGGCCCGCCACGGTGGCGGCTGCTTTAGTGGCAAGGACCCCTCAAAGGTCGACCGCTCGGGCGCCTACGCCGCGCGCTGGGTGGCCAAGAACGTCGTCGCGGCGGGGCTGGCCGATCGATTCGAGGTCGAGGTCGCCTACGGGATCGGGATCGCTCGGCCGATCAGCTTCACGGTCGACTCCTTCGGGACCGGGCGAATCGACGATGCCGCCATCCAGGCGCTCATCGAGCGCCATTTCGACCTGCGGCCGGCGTCGATCATCGCCGCGCTCGACCTGCGCCGCCCGATCTACCGCCAGACCGCGGCCTACGGCCCCTTCGGCCGGCCCGACCTCGACCTGCCGTGGGAGCGGACTGACAAGGCGGCCCTGCTCGCCGCGGAGGCCGGCCTGCCAGAGCCGGTCGCTACCGCCTGACGCGGGCTCTGGGCAGCCCGACGCGCCTGACGTTCTCCTGGGAAGGACAAACCGCGCGCTTCCGCCTCACTGGCGCCGCTGCCCCTGCGGTTCGTTGCCCGCCAGGACGGATTGACCGGGATTGCCGGGGTCCGCGGACCGGATACCGTCGGGCGAGCGTGACCTCGGCGGATCTGCAAGTGCATCGGCGGGATCGGCTCCCTCGCGGGATGCCGCGACACGTGTTTGTTCTCCTCAGAAGAACGACGGCCCGATGGCCTTCGACCAGCCTACCTGCCGGCGAACGCCGACACGCC
>JAUSJS010000204.1 GCA_030647575.1 Candidatus Limnocylindrales bacterium
GTGACGACGGGTGAAGCGGCCGGGGAGACGGATGCAATGGCGAAGAATTTGGCGAAGGGTGCGGGGGCCGCGAAGGGTGCGGGGGCCGCGAAGGGTGCGGGGGCGGCGAAGCCGGCGGCGCGGCGCGTCCAGCGGCTCCCGGCGTGACCGCCCGGATCGTGCCCGACGACCCGGATGGCCGCGCGGCTGCCGTCGAGGTCCTCCGGGCCGGCGGGGTGGTCGCCCTGCCGACCGACACGGTCTATGGCATCTGCGTCGCGCTCGAGACGGATGGCGGCGTCGAGCGTCTCTTCGAGGTCAAGCGGCGGCCGCCGGACAAGGGGATCATGCTGCTGCTCGAGCGGCTGGAGCAGGCGGCCGGGATCGGGGTCATGACTCCTGCCGCGGAAGCCCTGGCGGAGGCGTGCTGGCCGGGCGGCCTGACGGTCGTCGTGCCGCAGCGTTCGGATCTACCGTTACCGGCTGCGCTGACGGCCGGGGCTCCGACGATCGGCCTGCGCGTGCCCGATCATCCGGCGCCGCGCGCGCTGGCCGGCGGCGTTGGGCCGCTGCCGACCACCTCGGCCAACGTCTCGGGCCTACCCGAGGCGCACGATGCACGAGAGATCCTCGATCAGCTGGGCGACGCGATCGACTTCATCCTCGATGGCGGGCCGGCCCACGGCGGCCCGGCGTCGACCGTCGTCGACTGCACGGGTGAGAGGCCGAGGGTCCTGCGGGTCGGCGCCGTTCCGCTCACGCGGGTCATCGAGATCCTGGACGGGGCGGGCGTGAACCACCGGCTACGAGGCTAGTTCCCGGCCGGGCGAGATCGGCTGCAGGCCGGCCCGCGCGCGGGCGGTGTGCACCACACGACCATTACCGACGAGTTGCCCGACCAGTTGGCCGAATCGGCGCATCCCATGCACGTCAGCGACCGGATCGACCCATTCGATGTCGATATTGAGCGTCATGTGCACGATGCGCGCGGTCCCGGCGCCCATTCAGTCGATTATGGTCGCCCGGTGCACAACGGCCGCGACAACGCCCGGTGCACAACGCCCGATGCACAACGGCCGCGACAACGCCCGATGCACAACGGCCGCGACAACGCCCGCGACAACGGCCGCGCCGGCGGCGGCGCCGAGGGCAGGCCCCGTTCGTGGGAAGATACGGCCCGAGGAGCGTCGTCGGAGCGCCGGCGGAGGCGGAGGGAGATGGCGCCCGAGCGGCAGGAAGGAGTCGGCCAGACCATGACCATCTCGCCCCCGTCGGGCCTGGCGCTCGAGTCGATCGCCGAGGTCGATCCCGTGCTCTGGGAGGCGATGCTCAACGAGCGCCGCCGGCAGCACGACAAGATCGAGCTGATCGCCAGCGAGAACTATGTGTCCGCCGCCGTGATGGCGGCGCAGGGCTCGTGGCTCACCAACAAGTACGCCGAGGGCCTGCCCGGCAAGCGCTACTACGGCGGCTGCGAGTACGTCGACGTGGCCGAGCGGCTCGCCCAGGAACGTGCGATCGCGCTCTTCCCGGGTGCCGAGCACGTCAACGTCCAGCCGCACTCCGGCGCCCAGGCGAACATGGCCGCCTACTTCAGCGTCCTCCGGCCGGGCGACCGGATCCTTGGCATGAACCTGGCTCACGGCGGGCATCTGACCCACGGGATGGCCCTCAACTTCTCCGGCCGGCTGTATGAGGTCCATGCCTACGGCGTTCGGCAGGACACGGAGCGGATCGATTACGACGCGATGGAGGCGCAGGCCAGGGAGGTCCGCCCGAACCTGATCGTGGGCGGTGCATCCGCCTATTCGCGGATCTGGGACTTCGCGCGAATGGCCGCGATCGCCCATTCGGTCGGAGCGATCCTGTTCGTCGACATGGCCCACATCGCCGGCCTCGTGGCCGCCGGTGTCCATCCCAGCCCGTTCCCCCACGCCGACCTGGTCACGACGACCACCCACAAGACCCTTCGCGGCCCACGCGGCGGCATGCTGTTCAGCCGTCGGGACCTGCCGCCCGCCGTCGATCCCGCCGACTTCCCGGCGGTCAAGGGCGGCGCGGCCGAGGGATCGCTTGCGGCGTCGGTCGATCGCAACGTGTTCCCCGGCACCCAGGGTGGGCCGCTGATGCAGGTGATTGCGGGCAAGGCGATCTGTTTCAAGCTCGCCGCCGAGGAGACCTTCCGCGAGGACCAGCGCCGCACGGTGGAGAACGCCCGGGTGATGGCGGAGACGCTGGCCGGGCTGGGTGCGCGGGTCGTCTCGGGTGGAACGGACAACCACCTCATGCTCGTCGACGTGACGCCGCTGGGCGTGACCGGCAAGGAGGCGGAGCACCTGCTCGACGAGATCGGGATCACCGTCAACAAGAACGCCATCCCGTTCGACACATTGCCACCGAACACGGCGTCGGGGATCCGGATCGGGACACCGGCGACGACATCCCGCGGCTTCGGGCCCGACGAGATGCGGGCCGTCGGGCGGATCATCATCGAGGTGATCCAGCGTCGCGACGAGCCGTCCGTGCAGACCCGCCTGGCCGGCGAGGTTCGCGCGATCGTGGATCAATTCCCGGTTCCGGGCCTGCCCGCCGCGTGACCCTGATCCCGGGCATCGGCACCGCCCTCGGCCCGATCGTCGCCGTCTTTCTCGCGGCGGCACTCCTCTCGTTCTTCCTGACTCCGCAGGTGCGCCGCATCGTGCTGCGCTACCGGATCGTCGATCGCCCCGGGGCACGGCGGGTCAACCTGAAGCCGGTCCCGCGCAGCGGAGGGCTGGCCGTGGCGGCCGCCTTCCTCGCCGTCGCCGGTGTGTTCCTCGTCGTGAACGACAGCGCGGCCCTGATCTCGGTGCCGCCCTCGCTGCGCCCGCTCGGCGTCGCGGCGCTGCTCCTCGGCGGGGCCGTCGCGGCGGGGCTGGGGGCGATCGATGACCTGCTCGACCTGCGGGCCCGCTGGCAATTCCTGGGCCAGGTCGCCCTGGCCACCGGCGCGGTGGCGCTCGGTATCGGGATCGACATCGTCAACAACCCATTCGGGCCGGGGATCATCGTCTTTCCCACGGTGGTGGCGATCGCCTTCACGATCTTCTGGATCGTCGGCATGATCAACAGCATCAACTGGATCGACGGGCTGGACGGCCTGTCATCCGGTGTGGCGATCATCGCCGCGGTGACCCTCGGCCTGATCAGCCTCTCGACCCGCGTGAATCAGCCTCTGATCGCGGTGCTCTGTTTCATCCTGGCGGGTGCGCTGCTCGGCTTCCTGCGCTGGAACTTCCATCCCGCGACGATCTTCACCGGGACGAGCGGCGTCCAGTTCGTCGGCTACACCCTGGCGGTGCTCTCCATCCTGGGCACGGCCAAGGTCGCGGTCGCCCTGCTCGTGCTCGGCGTCCCGATCATCGACACGTTCTGGATCATCGTGCGGCGCCTCTCGCAGGGACGCTCGCCGTTCAGTCCGGACCGCCAGCACATCCACCATCGACTGCTGGACCTCGGCCTGTCGCATCGCCAGACGGTCCTGGTGATCTACGGCGTCTGCACCGGCCTGGCGGTCCTCGCCCTGATCCTCACCGGCGCCTCCCAGCTATATGCCTTCCTCGGCGTCTTCATCGCCTCGGGCCTGGTCCTGTTCCTGCCGACCCGCGGTGACTTCGGCCGTCCTGACGAGCTGGAAGCCGAATCGTACGAACCCGACCCCCCCACAGCGGACCCCAGCGGCTGACAGAACGTGGCCCACAGCACCGCCTCAGGAGGCTTCGTTACAGGCGTCCTGCTATACTCCCGGGGCCTTGTCAGGTCAGCCATGATCGAGCCCGGCCGGGGTTGGGCGTACGCCGCCCTCTTCTCGGAGATCGGCATCTCACTACTGCTCACGACCCTGATCGGCGTGCTCGTCGGCTACTGGGCCGACGGGCAACTCGGGACCCTCCCGATCTTCGTGCTCGTCGGCTTTCTCGCCGGCGCCGGAGCCGGGACGCTGATGATCTACCGACTGGTCAGCAAGTTCCTCAGGACGATCGAATAGCCGACCAAATCGGGCCGGAATGATAGAACCGAGCGCGGCGTCACGCCGCGCTCCTGTGTGTGGAGGCAGCGTGTCGAGCGAGCAGGTCGCGACCGAAGTGGTCGCCGAGCCTAGCGGAGCGACGCCGGCGCCCGAGTCGACCTCGGGCCGCGGGCTCTCCTCGCGCTGGCTGGGCCTGATCGGCGCGGTCATCCTCCTCGACATCGCCGCGTTCGTGCTCTTCCCGCCGTTCCCCAAGGGTGGCGCGCCCGGCGACGAGTGCGGCTTCCCCGCCTGCTTCATCGAAAGCAGCCTGGAGTTCCCGGCGCCCCACGTACTCCTCGACCTTGCCCCGGATTCAGCCCCTTCCGCCGCGGACCTCGTCACCTTCCACCCGAGCATCAGCAACACCATCCTGACGATGTGGATCGTGATGGCGATCGTGCTGGCCGGTGCGATCCTGATGGCCCGCGGCGGCAGGCTGATTCCGGGCCGGGCGCAGAACCTGTTCGAGTTCTTCTACGAGTTCCTGAGTGACTTCGGGGTCGGCTTGGCCGGGCCGAAGGCCCGCCCGTACATCCCGATCTTTGCCGCCTTCTTCATCCTGATCCTGTTCGACAACTGGGTCGGCCTGGTGCCCCCTGTCGGCAAGATCGAGCTGCTCCGGGCGCCCTCGAGCGACGTGAACATCACGATCGGGATGGCCCTCGTCAGCTTCACCATCTTCCACGTCGAGGGCTTCCGGCACCTGGGCGTGCGCGGCTATCTCGGCAAGTTCTTCCCGATCGGCGAGTTCCGCAAGGGCGTCGGCGCCGGTCTCATCGGGATGTTCGTCGGGTTGATCGAGCTGATGCTCGAATTTGTCAAGCCGGTCACGCTGTCGATGCGCTTGTTCGGCAACATCTACGGGGGCGAGGTCGCACTCGGGGTCATCACCGCCCTCACGATTGCGATCATCCCGGTGGCGCTCATCGGGCTGGAGCTCATGCTCAATGCCATCCAGGCCCTCATCTTCAGCGTGCTGACCCTGATGTTCATCGTGCTCGCGATCGAGAGTCATCACGACGAGGAGGGCCACGTCGTCGAGGAGGCGATCGAACAGATCCAGGGTTCGGAGCCGTCGCGGCTCCAGCCCGCCCACTGACGCGCCGCTCGAGACGCAGCCAACCACGGTCCCAATGATCCCGGGCCGCCCGCTCGGGGAGTAGGAGGAAGTCACGACATGGAGCACATCGGCGCCGGACTCGCCGCCCTAGGGGTCTTCGGCCCCGGCATCGGCATCGGCATCCTGGCCGGCCTGTCGGCCACGGCGATCGGTCGAAATCCCGACGCGGCCGGGCAGATCCGCGGCATCGCGATCATTCTCGCGGCATTCGCCGAGGGCCTCGGCGTCCTGGCCATCGTCGTCGGCCTGCTCGCGATCTTCATCCAGCCGGCATAACCGTCTGGCACGGAGAAGGCATCGTGGATCTGCTGGCCGTCGCGTCCGGCGTCGGGCGCGAGGTCGTCCGCCTGACCGCCGAAGGTGAGGCCGAGGCGCTCTTCCAGGTGAACCTCTTCCAGGTCATCATCGCCGCGGCCAACTTCATCCTCTTCCTCGCGATCATCTGGACCTTCGCGTTCAAGCCCGTCTCACGAATGCTGGCCGACCGCCAGGCCCGCATCGAGCAGGGGCTGAAGGACGCCGAGCAGGCCCGGCGCGACCGCGAGAACGCCGAAGCGGAGCGTGTCGCCACGCTGACGGAAGCCCGTCGCGAGGCGAACGAGATCCTGGCGCGCGCCCAGAAGGTCGCCCAGGACACGCGTGATGCGGACATCGCCGCAACCAAGGAGGAGCTCGAGCGAATGCGCGTCCGCGCGGCAGCCGAGATCGAGGCGGAGAAGGTCCGGGCGATCTCCGACGTCCGCGCCGAGGTCGCCGACCTGGCCCTCCAGGCCGCCGGTCGCGTCGTCGGCGAGACCATGTCGAGCAAGCGTGAGCGTCGCCTCGTCGAGGAATTCCTGCGCGGCTCGGCCGTCGGTGGGTCGTCCGACTGATGGCTCGCCGCGAATCCGCCGCCCGCCGCTATGCCGAAGCCGCCTTCGACGTGGCCATCCGCGACAAGGCCGTCGACGTCTGGCGCTCGGAGCTCGAGTCGGCCGCGACGATCGTGGCGGAGGCGCGGATCGGGCGCGCCCTCGCCAACCCGTCCATCCCCCTGGAGACTCGGACCGCGACGGCAGAGGCGACCTTCGGGCCGCTCGTCGGGCGCCAGGTCCTCAACCTGATCGGACTGATGCTCCGGCGAGGCCGGATCGAGGAGCTGCCGCGGCTGGCCGCGGAGTTCCGCCGTCTCGACGATGAGCGTCAGGGCATCACCCACGCCACTGCCACCAGCGCCTCGTCACTCACCCCGGGCGAGGTCCGCGCACTCACCCAGCGGCTGGAGCAATTCACCGGTGGTCGCGTCGAGCTCGACGTCCAGGTCGATGCCAGCCTGCTGGGCGGCCTGGTCGTGCGGGTCGGCGACCGCCTGATCGACGGAAGCGTCCGAAGCCGCCTCGAGCGTCTCCGGAATCAGCTCGTTTCGGGCGCCCTCTAGGAGATCTGAGACCGATGGCCATTCGTTCCGACGAGATCACCAGCATCATCAAGGCCGCGATCGATGCCTTCGACTCCGGCGTGGAGACCCGCAGCGTGGGGACCGTCGTGGAAGTCGGCGATGGCATCGCCCAGATCTACGGGCTCGCCGGCGCCCTCTCGTCCGAGCTGCTTGAATTCCCCAACGGGTTGATGGGCATGGCCCTCAACCTGGAGGAGGAGACCGTCGGCGCGGTCATCCTCGGGAACGCGACGGCGATCAAGGAAGGCGACACGGTCAAGACCACCGGTCGAGTGGTCGAGGTGCCGGTCGGTGCCGCGCTGCTCGGCCGGGTCGTGGATCCGCTCGGTCGCCCGCTGGACGACAAGGGCCCGATCACGGCCAGTGCCTCCCGAGCCGTGGAGCGGATCGCGCCCGGCGTCATCGTCCGCCAATCGGTCGATACGCCGGTGCAGACCGGCATCAAGGCGATCGACGCGCTCATCCCGATCGGCCGCGGCCAGCGCGAGCTGATTATCGGCGACCGCCAGACCGGCAAGACCGCGATCGCGCTCGACACCATCCTCAACCAGAAGCCGCTCAACGCGTCGGGCGACGAGAAGATCAAGCTCTACTGCGTCTATGTGGCG
>JAUSJS010000327.1 GCA_030647575.1 Candidatus Limnocylindrales bacterium
CGGAAGGCCTCGAACTCGGCGTCAAGGATCGCCCGATGCTGGTCTGTCGTGACCGGCCGAACCTCCACACCGTCGGGGAGGGGAGCGTCCGGAACGTCGTCGAGCGAGGCGCGGTGCATCAGGAAGAAGTGCCGGACAGGCTCGAATCTGGCGCGTTCGAGCAGCGCCCGATGCCCCGTCTCCTGGTCTTCGGCGCCTCCCTGGACGACCACATCCGTGCCCGGATCCTCGATCGCGGCTCTTTGCCGGATTCGATCGAGGGTCCAGTCGAGCAGCGCCGTGCCGAGTCCGCGGCGACGGAGCTCTGCCAGGACGTTGCCCCACACGTCGTAGACCGGAATGCCGTCACGGACGACGCGCTTGACGCCGGTCGCCGCAACGAGCTCGCCGTCGACCTCGGCGAACAGGACGTCTCGGGTCGGGTCGATTGCTGTGCTGTTCTCCATCTCGGTCTGCAGGTTGTCCGCGGTCGGCAGCCACGGGATGGCGTCCTGCTCGTTGCACGTCGCCACCAGTTCGGACAGGCGCACGTAATCGGATGCCTCACCGAACAGTCGAAAGCCGATTCCAGGAAGCCTCGGGCCCTCCGGTAGCTCTGGGGCGCTAACGTCCACGGCCGTGGATCGGGTGGTCATCGGTCGGCTCCCTCCGCCCAGGTTGCGTCCCAGCCGAGGGCGTGGATCGCCGGAGCGAGCACATCCATCTCAGCCGACCCGCTTCAGCTTGCCGGTTCGCTTGGCGTAGCGCTCGGCCCGGCCGAACGCCCACAGGCCGAACGGAATGAGCACCGCGCCCATCACGATTAGGGGCCAGACGTCCCCGAGCACGGCGCTCACCGGGGCGCCGTCGATCAGGCCGGCCCGCACCCCGTGCAGGACGTATGTGGCCGGCGACAGGTGCGAGAGCACCTGCATCCAGCCGGGCAGGATGTCGACCGAGTAGTAGACGCCGCTGACCAGCAGCAGGCACGACTGGAGGACGAAGGTCATCTGGGCGCCGCGCTCCACGTAGAGCAGCGGCAGGATCGCCGCGATCATCCCGATCCCGACGAAGCTGAACGAGCCGAGGAGCATGAACGCCACGGCCGTCACCGGGTCCGCCCCCGACAGGTCCACCTGCGGGAAGAACAGGATCAGTGCGATGAGGATGACCGTGGTGTGGACCAGGCCATAGACCATCGCGTAGAGGACCGAGCCGAGCAACTGCGACGAGCGCCGGATCGGCGCCATCATCGTGTACTCGAGGGTGCCCTCCCAGCGTTCGACCGAGATGGTCTCGGCGATCCAGCTGAAAACGACCGACAGGTAATTCCAGAAGATCGCCCCGACCATCAAGGTCAGGAGCAGCGTCGGGCTGCCCTGGTCGGCACCGATGAGCGAGATCGACAGCGCGCCCGCGACGGAATAGACCAGGAAGGCGAGCTCCCAGCCCCAGTAGCGGCGAGTCAGAAAGAAGTTTCGCTCGATGAAGGCGTATGACGCCTTCAACTCATGGGCGACGACGGTCACGAGAGTGGTCTCCTGGCGGGTCAGTCTTCAGATTCGGCTTCGTCCTCATCGACGTCGTCGTCGAGCGAACGGCCGGTGTAAGTCATGAACACGTCTTCGAGGGTCGCCCGGCGGCCCAGGCGCTTGCCGGTGAGAGTCATCAGGCCCTCGGGTGTGTCCTCCGCGACGACCCGGCCGTCATTGAGGATCGTGATCCGGCCACACAGGCGTTCTGCCTCGGCCAGGTCGTGAGTGGTCAGGACGATGGTCGCGTCGTGGGTGCTGCGGAGCTCTTCGATGAATGACTGGACATCGAGCTTTGAGCGCGGATCCAGCCCAGTGGTCGGCTCGTCGAGGAGCAGGAGCGCGGGGCTGGTCAGCAGCGCTCGAGCGATCGAGACCTTCTGCTGCATGCCTCGGCTCATCTGCTCGATCGGGCGACCGACGCGCTTGGCCGAGATGCCCAGGCGGGCCAGGATCTCCAGTGTGTCGCGCTTGGCCTTCCCGCCGTCCAGGCCATAGAGCCGGGCGGCGAAGAGCAGGTTCTCCATCGGGCTCAGCTTCTTGAAGAAGGCCGCGTCGACGCTGACCCGGTTGATCAGTCGCTTGACGGCCATCTCGTCGCGCTCGATGTCGTGGCCGAAGACCTCGAGCCGGCCCTCATCGAGGGTCAGGAGCCCGGAGATCAGCCGTATGAGCGTCGACTTGCCCGAGCCGTTGGCGCCCAGGATCCCGTGGATGTCGCCGCGCTCGAGGCGCATGGAGACGTGCGAGATCGCGGTCACCGGCTTGCGCTTCCGTCCCACGACGAACCTCTTGCTGACGTCCTCGATGAGAAGCGCCGGCATGGTGGATCGCGAGGCCAGACGGTCGAGCTCCGGCAGGAGCGTTCGGCCCGCGGAGCCGTTCTTCAGTTCGGGAGTGAGGGTGGCGGTCACGGTGGTGCTCCAGATGGATGCGATGGGGTCGGAGTGGCGAAGTTCCTCGCCGGAGAACAAAGAGCCGCGGGTCCGACTCGACGTCCCTGACGTCGGGGGCCTCGCGGCTGGTGGCGTCGCTCCGTCGCCCAGCGGGGACGGGAGCGCATCAAAAAAGCCGTGGGGCCCGATCTGGCCCACGGCTCGTGGTTCGTCCGGAAGGCGGTCCTGCCGCCTGCGGTCTAGCTCGAGATGGGCACAGATCTCCCGCTCGAGTCAACGCCGATAGGCGCGACCGTTCGCCGGAGGAGGGAGTGCATCGTCATACGGAGGGACCCTCCTGATGAGCCAGACGAGGACACGCGATCTGCGGGCCGGTCGGCAGTCTACCGGCCGTCCTGAGCCAGTGTCAACCGCGCGAACTCGTCGAGAGTGAACTCGTCGGGTGGCCCTACCAGCCGGCGTAGTCGGCGAGCGCGTCGTCCGCGACGCGGCCCTGCTCGACGTCGTCGAGCGCCCGGTCGAGGATCGCCACGCCCTCGTCGGCTTCGGCCGCTCTCAGGCAGAGCGGCGGCGTGATCTCCAGCACGTTCGATTCCATCCCGACGTAGAAGACGGCGAGGCCGAGTTCCGCGGCCCTGAAGCAGACCTTGGCGGTCTCATGCCCGGCCGGTGTCTTCGCGGCCCGATCGGCCACCAGCTCGACGCCGAGCACGAGGCCGCGACCACGGACGTCGCCGACAAGCGGATGGCGCCCGGTCAGGCCGCGCAGGCCGGCCACCAGCCGGTCGCCCACCGCCCGGGCGTTATCGCGCATGCCGTCGGCCTCGATCGCCTCGATCGAGGCCAGCCCCGCCGCGCAGGACAGCGCGTTGCCGGCGGTCGTGAACAGCGCGATGGCCGGCTCGACATCGAGGATCGCCGCCGGGCCGACGACCGCCGAGAGCGGCAGCCCGCCGCCGAGCGCCTTGCCGAGGACGACCAGGTCGGGCGTGACACCGGCCGCCTGGTGGCCGAGCCAGTCGCCCGTCCGCCCCATGCCGACCTTGACCTCGTCGATGGCCAGCAGGATGCCCTCGCGCCGGCAGATCGCCTCGAGCCCCTGCAGGAATGCCGGCGACGGAGCCAGGATCCCGCCGTCGGACTGGATGGGCTCGACGAGGATCGCGGCCGTCTCGGCGGCCGGGCAGGTCGTGGTCAGCAGCTCCTCAACCGCCGCCAGGCAGGCCGCCTCGTCGCGTTCGGGATCCGCGGCGAGCGAGGGCCGGTAGGCGTTCGGGAACGGCGCCTTCGTTGCGGTTCCCGAGTCCGCGTAGCGGGCCTGGGCGGAGTGACCGCTGAGCGCCGCCGAGCCATCGGTCGCACCGTGATAGGCACCGACGAACGTCAGGATGTGGGGCCGGCCCGTCGCCCGTCGGACGAGCCGGGCCAGGGCCTCGTTGGCGTCGGAGCCGGAATGGCCAAACCAGACCTTGGCCGACTCCCGGATCGGCGCCAGCTCGATGAGCCGCTCGGCGAGCTCGACGGCCGGCTCGACGACCGCCGACACCAGCCCAGCATAGGTTCCCCGCTCGAGCTGGGCCTCGATCGCTGCCCGAGCTCGGTGCTCCACCGGGCAAGCTGAAGCACGATCGACGCATCGCCGCCAGTCGGCGGCCTGGCCGGTCCGCTGGTTCGGTTGCCCACCATCCGGCCGCTCACGTCTCGCAGTCCGAACGCTGGATAGCGGCTCGGCCGTCCATGGCGTCCAACTCGTCTGGCGCGGGGCTAGCGCTCGGCGGTGGCGGCGGCGGCGGCTTCGCTGTCAACGAGGCGGAGCAGATCGATCGTGTCGCTGAGGTGGGCATCGAAGATTCGCCGCGCGACGTCGAGCAGCTCGAACAGCTCGGGGTCGGGCACGCGGTGAATGATCGTCGTCCCACGGCGCTCGGTGGCGAGGATGTTCCGGACGCGGAGGACGGCCAGCTGCTGCGACACAGACGAAACCGGCGCACCAGTCGCCTCCTGGATCTGGGTGACGCTCAACGGGCCGCGCCGCAGGAGTTCGAGGATCCGGATGCGGAGCGGATGCGCGAGTGCCTTGAAGAACTCGGCCTTGAACTGGCGGAGGCGCTCCGCGTCGTCGCGCCGGGGATCTTGTCGTAGCATCGTCGAGAAGGTACCTCTGTGGTTGGGGTCCACCATTGTCCGTTCTCTTGCAAGCTTACGAGGCTCGAACCGACACGCCCTGTGCTTGAAGCGCGCTGCCTGCGAGGCAGTATCCTACAATTCCCAAAGATTGTATATCTGCTATCTTGCAGAACAACGGATGACGGAGTAAAGTTGTCCACATGCACGGCGGCGCACGCGATCTTGAGATCACCCGGACTCGGGCACACCGGGTCGACCGAGGCCCTTGGGCCGTCGCGCTCAACGAGACGGCGGCGACCGACGACTGCACGGTGACCCTGCTCGCACTCGCGGTCGTCGACGAGGTCATCCGCGTATCGGGCATCATGCGGCTGCTCCGCCGTTCGGATCTGCGGCTGTCGAACTTGCCGGCTCTTATCCTGGCCACCCTTGATGGCGCGCCCCTCGAGTTGCTCCGGGCGCACGCCCTGCCGAACGGTGCGATGTTTTGGGTGTCCTGGACGTATGGGCGGCCGGCGGAGGTCTGCACCGGATACGAAGGGCGGATCGACCACATCGATTTTGCCTACGGCGCACGCAGCGTCGTCCGGGAGGCGGTGCCGGGGCCTTGGGTCTTCACGTTCAGCGTCCCGAATGAGAGCGCGGCTGGCGGCAGATCCCATCCGGACGACTCGGTCGGGGAGGCATGATGGAACTCTTGGCGTTGCTGAATGAAGCGGAAACGGCCTCGCCCATGCATCGCATCGAGTGGCGCGACCGGATCGCGGCCCATGGCGCTCGAGCCATAGACGGTGTCCGGCCGTGGCTCGCGAGCCCGGTCCTCGCGGCCTTCGCCATCCGGGTGATCGAGCGAGCCGGCACCAACGGGGATGCACCCCACGCGACCCAAGTCCTTCGGTCCGCCAGATCCAGGATGCCCCCGGCCGTGAGGGGCGACCTCGGCTGGGCCCTCCAGCGGCTCCGGGCCCGGACCCAACCGATATCGGCGGCATCGGCGCCGACCACCCGACCCCCCACAACCCTCGTCCGTCGGGAGCGCGCGTACTTGTCCACGGTCGCCCGTCGGCGCGCGCGCTGAGCGACCTGCCCGACCGCCCCGCCATCCCCGCCGGTCGCGGGACGGCTGAGGCGCTTGCCTGGCAGGAGATCCGGCCGGCCGAACCCAGCGCCGCGCCCCCCGTGGCCTGTGTCTTTTGTGGCTGTGACCTCTATTCCGACCCGACCGCGGCCGGCGAACAGGTGTGGTTCCACTTCGCGCCGATCGGCGGGCGGGACGGGAACGGCTGCCGCCTTCGGTGCGCCACCTCGGGGCATGGCGCCGATGGCTGGCCGCGCTTATCTGGAGGTCGGGGTTGAGCGGCGCGGGAGGGCGGCCGGCTCCCGTGGAGGAGGCGCCCGCCTGCCTTCTGCTGGACGTCCTGCTCGAAGGTATACCGTAGACGGGCGTTGCTCTCGTTTCGTTGCGGACGGGCCGACCGTCGAGATGCCATCGGGTGCGGGCCGATGCGTCTCCTCGCCCGATCCGCCGGAGGACCACGATGACCCAGGATCCCCGCGACCGGCAGCTCCTCGAGGTCGTCCTCGCCACCGGCAGTGCCGGTCGACACAAGGCCGACCTCGAGGAGGCCAGGCTCGACGCCAAGGAACTCGAGGAGCCGACCGCCGAGGAGCTCGAGGCGCTCTCTGCGGACATGATCGGGATCGACGACCCGGTCCGGATGTACCTCCGGGAGATCGGCAGGGTCGCCCTCCTGATCGCCGAGGAGGAGGTCGTCCTGGCCAAGGCGATCGAGCTCGGCGAGCAGCTGGTGGAGACGCCCGGGAAGGGCATCGTCTCGCTCCACGAGTGGACGACCCACGACACCGAGCGCAAGACCCGAACCGCCAAGCCGCAGCATCGCCTGCCGTTCGGGCCCGAGGCGCACACGATGGTCCGCGACGCGGTCTCCGACGAGGCCGCGGCCGACCTGCTCGCGTCCTCGCCCGACTTCCACCTGATCCGAGCCGGCCGGGATGTCCAGTCCGAGGGG
>JAUSJS010000331.1 GCA_030647575.1 Candidatus Limnocylindrales bacterium
CCCCTCGCCCTCTCGGCCCGGCGTGCCACTGCCGACTCGGGCACGACGTTGGCGGTCGTCGATGGGCCCATTCGCTGGACCTGGAGGGAGCTCGACAGTCGCGCCGACGCCATCGCCCGGCGACTCATCCGCGCGGGCGTCGGACCAGCGGATCGCGTCGCGCTGCTGGCAGCGCCGTCGGCCGCGGCCATCGCGGCGCTCCACGGGATCGCGCGAGTCGCCGCCGTCGCCGCCCCATTCGGGCTCGGCCTCACTGCGACCGAGCTCAGGGCCGCGGCCGAGGTGATGAGCCCGCGCCTGATCATCTGTGGTCCGGGCCACGATGCGGCGGCGGCTGCGCTCGGCAGGCCGATGCTCACGCTCGAAGACCTGATCGCCTCGGGCCCTGGGCCAGAGCCGGAGCTGGTCGATGCTTCGACCTCGGATCGTGCCGCGCCGGCCGTGGTCGTCCTCACGTCGGGAACCACGGGGCGCCCGAAGGCCGCGGTCCTGTCGACCGCCGCGCTCATTGCCAGTGCAGAGGCATGGCTGGCGGTGCTGCCTCCTGCGACAGGCTGGCTCCTGACGCTCGGGCTCGGTCATGTCGGCGGACTCGGGGTCGTCTGGCGGGCGGCCCTGTCAAGCGTCCCGCTGGTCGTCCTTCCTTGTCCGAATACGACGGAGATCCTCGCGGCGCTGGCCGGCGATCCTGCGCCCAGCCACGTCTCGCTGGTCCCGACCATGCTCGCCCGGCTGCTGGACACGGTCGACGACGGGCGGCCACCAGCGACACTCCGAGCCGTGCTCCTCGGGGGTGGGCCCATCGCCCCCGAGCTGGTCATCCGGGCGATCACGGCGGGCTGGCCGATCGTGCCGACCTACGGCCTATCGGAGGCCGGTTCCGGCGTGACAGCACTCGGCACCACCGAGGCAGCGAGTCATCCCGAGAGCGCCGGTCGGCCGCTGCCGGGGGTCGAGGTACGGATCGCCGAGCCGGATCGCGCCGGCGTGGGCGAGATCCTGGTCGCCAGCCCGGCTCGCTTCACGGGCTACCTGGACGATCCGGTCGGAACCTCCGCCGTCCTCACGCCCGAAGGCTGGCTTCGGACGGGCGATCTCGGGCGCCTGGACTCGGACGGACGGCTGACCGTGCTCGATCGCCGGACCGACCGAATCGTCCGCGGCGGCGAGAACATCTCACCGGGCGAGGTCGAGGCCGTGCTCCTGGCGCATCCGGCCATCGAGGATGCAGGCGTTGTCGCCCGGCAGGACCTGGTCTGGGGCCACGTGCCGGTGGCCGCTGTCGTCGTGCGCACGGGCTCCGCGGATCCGGGTGACGACGACCTCGTCCGCCATTGTCGGCGTCACCTCGCCGCGTTCAAGGTGCCCATCGCGTTCGTCCGCCTCGAGGCCCTGCCCCGGACCCCCGCCGGCAAGCTGCGCCGCGTCGAGCTGCGCGCGAACCTTGATCCCCCTCCCGCCGCGGACGCGTCATTTCGACAGTGCCACATCCAGCGTCCCGGCGGCGTCCGCCTCGCCTGGCGCAGCCTCGGCAGCGGGCCCGTCCACCTGGTGCTCCTGCCTGGCACCTTGTCCACGGCGGCCCAGCTGGTGGGCATGGCCGGGCTCCTCGCGGCTTCCGGCGAACTGACCGTCCACGTCGTCGACCGTCGCGGGAGCGGCGCCAGCCGGCTGGCGGAGCCGACGCCGGTCGGGGTCGATGTCCATGTGGACGATCTCGTCGCCGTGCTCAATGCCGAGGGGTGTCGCGCCACCGCCCTGTTCGGCGTGAGCTTCGGGGGTGTCGTCGCGCTCGAATTCGCCGCCAAGGAGCCGGAACGCAGCCTTGCCGTCGTCGCCTGGGAGCCGCCCTACGCGCCGGTCGCGGATGCGGATACCCAGCGTGCGTTCGCGACCGTCGCGAGCGCGACCGAGCGGGCCCACCGATCGGGAGGCGCCGGGTCCGCCGCGGAGGCGTTCATGCGCGCCGTTGCCGGAGGCGAGGCCTGGGAGCGGCTCCCGGAGCGCACGAGGAGCTTCCTCATGGACGAGGGCGACGGCGCCTACGTCGACGCCGGCCTGCGGGGCCTCGACCCGTCGGGGCTCGGTCGGATCCGCGTCCCGGTCGCGCTGCTGACCGGGGACGCCAGCGACCCGTTGTACCAGCCGATCGCGGAGGTGCTCGTGGAGCGCATCCCGGGTGGCCGGCACGTGCATCTGCCCGGCATGACGCATGCTGCGCCCATCACGGATCCAGCCCGCATCGCCGAGGCCGTCACCGCGGCCCTGGCCGGCGCCGGGGTCATCGGCCCCGAGGCCACCCGCCCCGGCCCCGCCCACCGCGCCACCGAGGAGTCCCACGCATGACCGGATCCCGGGACGACGCGCCCTCCGGTCGGGCGACCGATCGCGGGAATGCCGCGCCGCCTGCGGAAGTCCGGGTCATGTTCGACCGGATCGCGCGCGTCTACGACCCCATGAACCTGGTCATCTCCGCGTTCCAGGAGCCGCGCTGGCGGAAGCGGGCCGTCATGCTGACAGGGGCGCATCCGGGCGATCGACTCCTCGACGTGGCGACCGGGACCGGCAAGGTGGCCGCCGACCTGCATGCGCGCGCCCAACCAGGGGGCAGCGCCCTCGGGGTCGACCTCTCGCCCGGCATGATCGGGGTGGCGAAGCGGCGGTTCAGGGACCGGCCTGGACTCGAATTCGTCGTCGGCGACGCCCTCGCCCTGC
>JAUSJS010000335.1 GCA_030647575.1 Candidatus Limnocylindrales bacterium
AGCTCGGGCTCCGGCGGTGCGCCCTCGCCCGGCTGATGCGGTCCGAACCCGGCCGGCGGCGAATCGGCCGGGAGCGGCGTCACAACGGCCGACCCGTGGCCGCCGGCTCCCTGCGAGGCCCGCGCCGCGTCCACGACCCCGGCTGGCACGACCGGCTCGACGAGGACGTCGATCGTGCCGCCGCAGGCCAGCCCCACGTCCCAGGCCTGTTCGTCGCTGATCCCGTAGCGGATGACCCGCGCGCGGCCGGTCTTGCGAGCCCGCTGGATCTCCTCGGCCGCGGCTCCCTCCACGCAGCCGCCGCTGACAGAGCCGGCGATCCGCCCGTCGTCCGCATAGATCAGGACCGCACCCTCGGGTCGCGGCGCCGAGCCGAAGGTCCGGACCACGACCGCGCGCCCGATGCCAACCTCATCGGCCTGCCAGGCCGCGAGCGTGTCGAGCAGCTCCTTCATCGCATGGGCCTCGGCGCCGACGGATTGACGTGCTCGCCACCGACCACAGCGGGAGGCGCGCCAATCGCCGGCGATCCCCCACCCTGCCCGGCACCGACCGGGATCGCCGCATGGGCCGCCGCTTCGCTTCCCCGTCGCGTGTCGCCGGCCCGGACGCCGCCGAGGATCTCGCCCAGACGCTCGAGGCTGGCGACCGTGCCAGCCGGCAGGAAATCGTCGATGTACGGGTAGGCCGCGCGCATGCCGCCCGCCAGCGGCTGGTACCCGGGCGTCCCCGCCAACGGGTTGAGCCAGACCAGGCGATGACAGTTGCGCCGAAGTCGGGCCGTTTCGGCGGCGACCAGGGAAGGATCGCCCCGGTCCCAGCCGTCGGAGACGACGATCACCACCCCGGAGGTGCGCAACGATCGGCGCGCCCAGTGTTGGTTGAACGTGCGGAACGAATCGCCAATGCGTGTCCCGCCCGCCCAGTCGTTGACCGAATCGGCGACGCGCGCGAGGGCCCGGTCCCGATCGCGATCGCGCAGCAGACGGGTGACCCGGGTCAGGCGCGTTCCGAACACGAACGACTCGGTCCGCACCTCCGAGGCCGCGGAGAGGGCCTGGATGAAGCGCAGCAGCAACCTCGAGTGGCGCTCCATCGAGCCCGAGATGTCGCACAGCACGACCAGCGACCGGGGCTCGCGGATCTGGCGCCGCCAGACCCACGAGAGCAGTTGGCCGCCGGTCCCCAGGTTGCGCCGGAACATCGCCCGGGGTGCCAGCCGCCGGCCATGCGAGTGGAGCTCGTAGCGGCGCGTCCGTCGCCGCTCGAGGCGCGGCACCAGGGCGTCCACCAGGCGTTCGGCCTCGCGCAGCTCGGCCGGCGTCATCCGGTCGAACTCGCGATGGCGCAGGACCTCCCCCTGCGAGTACGCATCCGGCGAGATGACCACGCCCTCGATCGGAGCCTCCTGGTCGGCGTCGTCGTTGCCATCGGTTGGGATCGGCATGCCACGTTCCTCGGGGCGCATCGCCCTGCGATCCGAATCTGCCTCGGGAGGCGTGGCGCCGGGCTCCGCCGCAGCGGCCTCGTCCTCGCGGCGCATGGTCGATGGCCCCGAATCGGGCGAGAAGCGCGAAGCGCGCCGGCGCCACCAGGCGTCGAACGCAGCGTTGTAGATCGCCCGGTCGTCGCGCCGCCGCACGAACACAGCTGCCCCGGCGGCGCGCACCTGGTCGCGGTCGGCAATGTCGACCAGGGTCAGGGCTCGGGCGAAATCGACGGCGGCACCCAGGTCGATCGAGAGGCGCGCGGCCCGGAGCGATCGTCCGAACCCGACCGCCTCGCCGAGCAGACGGCGACCGTCCACCTCGGGTCCGAATGGCGATCGAACGATGGCGGGGTCGTGCATGGGCGGTCGATCTCAGGCTCGCGCTTAGCCGCCGGCGGCGGCCTCGGTCAGGTAGCGCCGCGTTCCCTCTCCCCGAACCTGGCGGATGTCCTCCTCGTACTTGAGGACGACGCCGAGGGTCTCGTCGACGAGCTCCGGGGCCAGCTCGCGGGCGCCGAGCGACAGGAGTGCCGCCGCCCAGTCGAGCGTCTCGGCTATCCCGGGGACCTTGGTCAGGTCCGCCTCGCGCAAGCGGTGGACGAAGGCGACCACCTCGCGTGCCAGGCGTTCGGGCGCCTCGGGCACCTTGGCCAGGACGATCTCGTATTCCTTCTGGGCGGTCGGGAAGTCGATCCAGTGGTAGAGGCAGCGCCGCTTCAGCGCGTCGTGGACCTCGCGGGTCCGGTTGGAGGTCAGGATCACCCGCGGCGGCGTCTCGGCCCGGATCGTGCCGATCTCCGGCACCGTGACCTGGAAATCGGACAGGATCTCAAGGAGGTAGGCCTCGAACTCCTCGTCGGCGCGGTCGATCTCGTCGATCAACAGGACCGGCGCGACGCCGTCGGTCGCCTCGAGCGCCTGGAGGAGGGGTCGCCGGATCAGGAAGTCCGTCCCGAAGATGTCGTGGGCGGTGGCTCGCTCAGCCTCCCCACGGGCTTCGAGGAGCCGGATCTCGAGCATCTGACGCGGGTAGTTCCACTCGTAGACCGCGGTGCTGACGTCCAGTCCCTCGTAGCACTGGAGCCGGATGAGCCGCGTCCCGAGCGAGGCCGCGAGGACCTTCGCCAGCTCCGTCTTGCCGACGCCGGCCTCGCCTTCGAGCAGGAGCGGCCGACCCAGTTCGAGGGCGAGGAACACAGCCGTGGCCAGCGACCGATCTGTGATGTAGTCGCGGCTCCGGAAGTCGTCCTGGATCGCCTCGATGGAACGGGTGCCGGCGGGGCGAGTCTCAGTCATCACGCATGGGATGCTACAGCAGCAGGCCTAGGCGACCCGGGCCGTGCCGCGCAACGTGCGCTGACACTCGGGCCGCAGGCGACCCGAGCGTCAGGATGTGAGGGCGTGACGCTCTACTGAACGGTCACGCTCGTATTGGTGGTGGCAATCTCACGATTCGTCGGATCTGACGGAACCGGTGAGGTGACGAAGTTGACCAGGAAGTTGTAGGTTCCCGGCCCCTTGGCGAAGGAGCCGGAGAACGAGCCGTCCCCATTCGCGTCCGTCGTGATGGCGTCCGGGAAGAAGACGGCGTTGGCGCAGATCGGCTCTTCGGAGATGGCCAGCGTGTACGACGCGTTCGGTGCGGCCCCGTCGAGACTCACCGAGAACAGGACCTGGCCGGTCGATGTGACGAAGGTGACTGAGCCAGCCACCCGGGTGAGGTCGTCGGCGCCGACACAGCTGACGCTGCCGTCGGCATAGAGATCAAACGACGCCTTGGTGAACGGCGCCGCGCAGGTCGAAGCGTCGGCTTGAACGAAGGACAGGTTGTTGTTGGCGTTGTCGAGGGC
>JAUSJS010000348.1 GCA_030647575.1 Candidatus Limnocylindrales bacterium
GATCGCCCCGAGCTGCGCCACGTCGCCGTCGCTGAAATCCCGCGGCTGCTCGGTCTGGACGTTGAGCACCCCGACGATCTGGTCGTGCCAGGTGAGCGGCACCGACAGCATGGAGGCGACGAAGCGGCGCTGGTCGATTCCCCGGACCCACAGGAATCGGGGGTCCGCCTTCACGTCGGGGATGACCAGCGGCCGGCGATCGGCCGCGACACGCCCGGTCACGCCCTCGCCGAAGGGCACGCGCGCCCGGCCGATCTGGAAGCGATCCAGGCCATTGGTCGCCGCCAGCGTCAGGTACGCTCCGTCACGGTCCGGCAGGTAGAGCGAGGCGACGTCGGCGTGGAGCACATCGCGGGTCCGGTCCACGACGATCTCGAGCAGCTCGTCCCAGGTCCGCGCGGTGGTCACCAGCTTGGCGATCTCGTGGAGGAATCGGAGCTGCTCGAGCTGGTCGGCACCGCTCGTCGGCGCGCGCACGCGCGGCGCGCGCACGGGCGCCGGCTGCGGGGCGCTGCCCGTCTTTGGGCTGGAGCGAAGAGATGTCACGGCCACCACGATACAAGCCTACGGAAGGTTGCCGGTCGGAAAGGTTGCGACCCGGTGGCGGCTCGGAGGCGGAACGGTCGAGCCGAGGGCGGCTCGTGAGCCCGCGCGTGAATGCGAGCCGCGCTTCGGCGGCGGTTGCGGCCGAGCCCGGCGGAATCGGGACGGCCGGCGCTCGCGATCCACTCGCGCTGGAGGTACGCCTGCTGGGCGCCCTGCTCGGCCAGGTGATCGCCGAACAGGCCGGCCCGGAGCTCTTTGCGCTGGTGGAGCGAATCCGCCGCCGGACCATCTCGCTGCGCGGGGACGACGATCCACAGGAGCGGGCTCGCCTGGATGACGACCTGCGCTCGCTCGACCTTGGTGCCGCCGAGGCAGTGATCGGCGCCTTCGCGCTCTACTTCGGGCTGGTCAACCTCGCCGAGGCCCACGGCCGCGTCCGGGCGCTTCGTCGGCGCGAGCGTGCCGCCCGCGACGGAGTGCTAGACGATTCGGTCGCCGATGCGGTACGGCGCCTGCGGAAGCTCGGACGGACTAATCCCGAGCTCGATGCGTTGATCGAACGCCTGGCCGTCTCGCCGATCCTGACCGCCCATCCGACCGAGGCGCGACGGCGCACCACGCTGCTGGCCCTGCGCCGCTGCGGTGCCCTCCTCGAGCAGCTCGACGACGCCCGGCTCACCCCCTCGCAGGACCGCGAGGTACGGCGGCGCCTGCGCGAGGAGATCACGCTGCTCTGGCGGACCTCCGACCTGCGGCTCGTGGCGCCGGCCCCGCTCGACGAAGTGCGCACGGCGATGGCATTCTTCGACGCCACCCTCTTCACCGTCGTCCCGCGGCTCTATCGAGCCCTCGACGCCGCGCTCGATCCGCCGACCGGCCGGGCGATCGGGCCGGCCAGCGACTCCGGCCGAACCGGCACCCGACCGCCGCGGGTCGGGCCCTTCCTGCGCTGGGGCAGCTGGATCGGCGGCGACCGTGACGGCAATCTCCAGGTGACCGCCGAGGTCACCGAGAAAACGCTGCGGATCCACGCCGACCACGTCCTGCGCGGCTACGAGGCGGTCGCGACCCGGCTGATGCAGACGCTCGCCGCGGCGGCCTCCGCCGAGCGCGTTTCCCGCTCGATCGTGTCGCGGCTTGCGCGCGACGCGGAGGACCTGCCCGAGACGGACCGCCTGCTCCGACGGCGCTTCCCGGACGAGCCGTATCGCCAGCGCTTCGGGTTCATCGCCGAGCGGCTCCGTCGCACTCGGGCCGCGCTGACCGGCGAACCGGCGCCGCTGAGCGGCCGCTACGCCGGGCCGGAGGACCTCGACGCCGAGCTCGCCGAGATCCAGGGCGCGCTCGTGGCCGACCGCCTGGAGCGGGTGGCCTGGGGCGAGGTCGCAGAGCTGCGCTGGCAGCTGGGGACCTTCGGGTTCCATCTCGCATCGCTGGAAATCCGCCAGCATGCCGACGTCCACGCCGCGGCGCTCGGCGCGATCCGGGCTGGGCTGCCAGCCTCGACGGAGGTGTCGCCCGGTGTCACCGTGGCCGAGGTGCTCGCCACCTTCCGGGTGATCGCCGCGGTCCAGGCCCGCTTCGGGATCGAGAGCTGCCGGCGCTACGTCGTCAGCTTCACGTCGTCGGCGTCGGACGTGACGGATGTGCTCGAGCTCGCCCGCCTCGCCGCCTCGGACGGACCGGGTGCCGGCCCGCCGATGGTGGATGTGGTCCCGCTCTTCGAATCGAGCGCGGCCCTCGAAGCCGCCGGGCCGATCCTGGCCGCCCTGCTCGACGACCCGTCGTACCGGGCGGGGATCGCGAGCCGCGGCGACCACCAGGAGGTCATGCTCGGCTACTCGGACTCGAACAAGGAATCTGGATTCCTGGCTGCCGCCTGGGTGCTCCAGCAGGCCCAGTCGACGCTGGTCGAGGCCGCCCGGACTCGCGCGGTCGAGCTGACCATCTTCCACGGCCGTGGCGGCGCCATCGGTCGGGGCGGCGGCCCGACCAACCGGGCGATTCTTGGCCTGGCGCCGGGATCCGTGGACGGTCGCCTCAAGCTGACCGAGCAGGGCGAGGTCATCGCCGCGAACTACTCGGACGCGACGATCGCCCGGCGTCACCTCGAGCAGGCCACCGGCGCCGTCCTGCTCGCATCCACGCCGGAGCACGCCGCCCGGCTCGACCGGGCGCTGACGGTCGGGACGCCGATCCTGAACGAGCTTGCCGCGACGTCGCGCTCCGCCTATCGCGCGCTCGTTCACGACGATCCGGGCTTCGCCTCGTTCTTTCGTGACGTCACGCCGATCCACGAGCTCTCCGACCTGCGCCTCGGGTCGCGTCCGGAGGCGCGTGGCCGGCGGGACGCAGCGCCGACGATCGACTCGCTCCGCGCGATCCCCTGGACGTTCGCCTGGGCGCAGGCCCGGATCAACCTGCCCGGCTGGTACGGCCTGGGGACCGCCCTCGAGGCCTATCGTGCCTCGCGCGGGGATGCCGGCCTGGACGAGATCG
>JAUSJS010000354.1 GCA_030647575.1 Candidatus Limnocylindrales bacterium
GTCCGGGCGCCGACCGATAGCCCATGGCGGGACGTGGACCCGGCATGCCCGGGATGGAGTACAAGGACTACTACGCCGTCCTCGGCGTTCCGAGGACGGCGTTGCAGGCCGAGATCAAGAAGGCCTTCCGCAAGCTCGCCCGCCAGCATCACCCTGACGCCAAGCCCGGCGACACCGCCGCCGAACGGCGCTTCAAGGACGTCAACGAGGCCAACGAGGTCCTCGGGGATCCAGTCAAGCGCAAGCAGTACGACGAGCTCGGCGCCAACTGGGAGGCGATCAGCCGCGCCCGCGCGGCCGGAGCCGGGACGGGCGGAGGCCCGTTCACGGGCTTCGGTGGGCCAGGCGGAAATGTGCGCTACGAATTCCACACCACTGCCGGCCCGGGCGAGTTCTCGGACTTCTTCCGGGTCTTCTTCGGTCAGGATGCCGACAGCAGCCCGATCGGCGGCGCAAGCGGTCCACGCCGCGGGACCCGACCGAGCGGTGGGCCCGGCTTCGAGGACATCCTCGCGGGAATGGGCCTCGGCTCGCATGGTTCGGGCCCGACGGCCGGCGGGGCTGCCGCTGGGCGCACCCGTCAGCCGCAGTTGCCGGCCGCCGAGGCGCAGGCCGACATCAGCCTGGCCGAGGCGTATCGCGGGACGACCCGCGTGGTCGAGGTGGCCGGCAAGCGACTCGAGGTGACGATCCCGCCCGGCGCCGATACCGGGTCCCGGATCCGACTGACCGGGAAGGCCCCGGGGGGTGGCGATCTGTTCGTCGTCGTCCGCCTGGTGCCCGACGCCCGATTCACGCGACGCGGTGCGGATCTCGAACGAGACCTCCCGCTGACCCTCGAAGAAGCGCTCCTGGGCGCCGAGGTCAGGGTCGAGACGCTCAAGGGCAGCGTCCTGTTGAAGATCCCGGCCGGCACGCAGAGCGGGCGGACATTCCGGCTCAGCGGCCAGGGGATGCCTCGTTTCAAGGCCAACGGGCACGGTGACCTCTATGTCAAGGCCAGGATCATGCTGCCGACCAACCTGTCCGACGAAGCGGAGGCGGCCGCTCGCCGCTTCTTCGATCTCGTCAGGCAACCCAACCCGCGCTGACCCGGGCGCGACCTGAGCAAGAGAGACCGACATGCAACTCGAACGCTTCACCCAGAAGGCCCAGGAGGCGATCGTCGCCGCCCAGGCCACTGCCCAACGGCTCGACAGCCCGGTGCTGGCCGCCGAGCACATCCTTTCCGCGCTCATCGAGCCGGATGACGGCGTGCCGGCCGAGACCCTGCGCCGGCTCGGTGTCAACCTGCCCGGGTTCCGCGGCGAGCTTGCGGCCATGCTGGCGAGGCGCGCCCGGATCCAGGGCGGCTCGCTGACCCTGGATCCGGGCGCCCGGGGGGTGATCGAGTCCGCCGAGGCAGAGGCCAAGCGGCTTGGCGACGAGTACGTGTCGACCGAGCACCTGCTCCTGGGGATCGCCGAGGTCGGCGGCGAGGGCCAGGCGCTGCTCGAGCGTCATGCTGCGGGCCGGGAAGCCATCCTGCAGGCGCTCCAGAGCGTGCGTGGTGGTCAGCGGGTCACGTCGCCCAACCCGGAGGGCACCTATGCCGCGCTCGAGAAGTACGGTCGCGATCTCACGGCGGAGGCCCGAGCCGGCAGGCTCGATCCGGTCATCGGGCGCGATGAGGAGATCCGCCGGGTCATCCAGGTGCTCTCTCGGCGGACCAAGAACAATCCGGTGCTCATCGGTGAGCCAGGCGTCGGCAAGACCGCCATCGCCGAAGGGCTCGCCCAGCGGATCGTCCGCGGCGACGTCCCCGAGACGCTCAAGGACAAGCGCGTCGTCTCGCTCGATCTGGGCGCACTGATCGCCGGGGCCAAGTTCCGCGGCGAGTTCGAGGAGCGCCTCAAGGCCGTCCTCAAGGAGATCAAGGACGCCGAGGGCCGGATCATCCTGTTCATCGACGAGCTCCACACGGTCGTCGGCGCCGGCGCGGCCGAGGGCGCGATGGACGCCTCCAATCTGCTCAAGCCGATGCTCGCCCGGGGCGAGCTGCACACGATCGGCGCGACGACGCTCGACGAGTACCGCAAGCACATCGAGAAGGACGCCGCGCTCGAGCGTCGCTTCCAACCCGTGCTGGTCGACCAGCCGACCGTCGAGGAAACGATCAGCATCCTGCGCGGCCTGCGCGAGCGCTATGAGGTCCACCACGGCGTCCGGATCACGGACTCCGCGCTGGTCGCGGCCGCCACCCTGTCCAACCGCTACATCACCGAGCGGTTCCTGCCGGACAAGGCGATCGACCTGGTCGACGAGGCCGCTTCGCGCCTGCGCATGGAGATCGATTCGATGCCGATCGAGCTCGACGAGCTCGAGCGCCGGCGGATCCAGCTGGAGATCGAGCGCGAAGCCCTGCGCAAGGAGACCGACGACGCCTCGAAGGCGCGACTCGAGGCGCTCGAGAAGGAGCTGGCCGATCTCGAGGAAGAGGCCGGCGGGATGAAGCAGCGCTGGGAGGCCGAGAAGGCCGCCATTGCGGCCATCCGGGCCACCAAGTCCGAGCTCGAGGCCCTGGCCGTCCGGATCGAACAGGCCGAACGGGAGGCCGACTACGGCACGGCCGCCCAGCTCAAGTACGGGACCCAGAAGGAGCTGACCGACCGGCTGGCCGAGCAGCAGGCGACGCTGGCCACGCTCCAGGGCCCCGGTTCGCTGCTCAAGGAGGAGGTCACCGCGGACGACATCGCCGAGATCGTCGGCGCCTGGACCGGCATTCCGGTCAGCCGCCTGATGGAGGGCGAAACGGCCAAGTTGATCCACATGGAGGAAGGCCTGCACGAGCGGGTCGTCGGCCAGGACGAGGCCATCGCGGCCGTCTCCGACGCGGTTCGGCGTGCCCGGGCCGGCCTCAAGGACCCGCGCCGCCCGATCGGCTCGTTCCTGTTCCTCGGCCCGACCGGCGTCGGCAAGACCGAGCTGGCGCGTGCCCTGGCAGCCTTCCTGTTCGACGACGAGAACTCGATGGTCCGCATCGACATGAGCGAGTACATGGAGAGATTCGCCGTCTCGCGGCTGATCGGCGCACCGCCCGGCTACGTCGGCTACGACGAGGGCGGCCAGCTGACCGAGGCCGTCCGGCGGCGGCCCTACCAGGTCGTCCTGCTCGATGAGACCGAGAAGGCGCATCCAGACGTCTTCAACGTCCTGCTCCAGGTCCTCGAGGACGGGCGCCTGACCGACAGCCAGGGCCGGACGGTCGACTTCAAGAACACCGTCGTGATCATGACCAGCAACATCGGCAGCACCGCGATCGCCGCCAGCGGTGCGCGATCCGGCGACGCGGCCTACGAGGAGATGAAGCGCGAGGTGACTGAAACGCTGAGCGCCCACTTCCGGCCCGAGTTCCTCAACCGGGTCGACGAAGTGATCGTCTTCCACGCCCTGACCGACGGCGACCTGGAGCGGATCGTCGGGCTGCTGCTGGCCGAGCTGGGCCGGCGTCTCGAGGGCCAGGACCTGGTACTGGAGCTGACTCCGGCAGCGCGGGCACTGATCGTCCGGGAGGGCACGGACCCCGCGTTCGGGGCGCGGCCGCTCAAGCGGACGATCCAGCGCCTCGTGGAGAATCCGCTGGCGCGAGCACTCGTGTCGGGCGAGTTCAAGCCCGGGGACCGGATCACGGCCGACGCCGATCTTGGGTCCGGGACGATCGTGTTCTCGAGCGACGGCGCGACGGTGGTGACCGAGAGCGGCTCGCGGCGCGACGCACGCCGGCGAGCGGGGGCCGACGAGGCGACCCAGGTCGGCGCAGGATCGGGCCGGAAGTCCGATCCGTTCGACCTCCCGCCGACCGAGCGCAAGGGCGGCGACGCCGAGCTGATCAACTAGGCCCGGTTCCAAATGCGTCGGATCGGCTGAGGGATGCGCTTCGCGGATCTGGCCGCCCGGCTGGCGGTCCTGCCCGCCACGCTTCCCGCTCCGGCGGAGGCGTTGATGCCGACCTTCACCGGGCCGGCCGGCGGCCGTCTACCATCGGTCCCGCTCGATCGCGTCGCCGCTCGACCGGCGGCCGTGCTCGTGCTGCTCTTCCCGGACGAGGCCGGCGACGCCCGCGTGGTGCTGACCGAGCGGGTCACGCGCGACGGCCATCACAGTGGCGAGGTGAGCTTTCCGGGTGGGCGCGCCGAGGCAGCCGACGCCGACCTCGCGGCCACGGCCCTTCGGGAGGCGGCAGAGGAAGTCGCACTCGACGCGGCCGCCGCCGGCGTCAACGTTGTCGGCGAGCTTGAGAAGTTCTGGATCCCGGCCAGCAACTACGAGGTCACGCCGATCCTCGCCCTCGCCGAGCGACGTCCCGATCTCGTCGCGTCACCGGACGAGGTCGCCAGGATCGTGGCGCCGCGCATGGCCGATTTCCTGCCGGACGCGCCCTTCGAGATCGTCGAGCAAACGGTACGCGGCTGGCCGCTTCGGTACGGGGCATACCGGGTGGACGGACTTTCCGTGTGGGGCGCGACCGCCCGCGTCCTCAGCCAGTTGGGAGCGGTGCTGGCGGCGGACTGACTGTCCCATGCGCGGCCCTCGGCACGTCGAGCGGATCGTCTCGCCCACGGCCTTCGACAGGCCCGGCAGCTCGCACGGCAGGGTCCGTCGCGTCCCCGCGTCCTGATTCCAACACGGTTGGTGTACGGGACAGGAGCCGGACACCCGTTCAGCCACGCTGGAAATCTCGGCGGATGTTGGTCGAGAGATGTCACGTGTTCCAGTGGGGCTGGTTGTGTTCGACGGCCGATGGGTCTCAGGTGGTTGCTTGCGCCAATCCGGCTGGAATCAGGACCGGCCCTGCCGGACGACGCCTGGCGTGGCGCCTCGCGCGCCTCCCGCTGGGATGTCCGAGCTGTGCACCTGACCGATCATGTTCGGGCCAGGCGGCGATGGACGCGCCTGGTCAGGCTGGCTCGCCGTCCGCGTCCGCTGGTCGCGCTCCTGTACTGCCACGTCCGGCAAGCACCCCATCGGCACGGGGGACCGAACCGCGGACACCCGGACCCAATTCCCGGACGTGACCGCGGAGCGTGTCCTGGTCGTCCGCACCGGTGAGCTCGACGACGAAGGCGCGCATCTCCGAGTGCTCCGTCCAGGCCGAGTGGATGACGTCCGGCGGCCAGCAGGCGGCCTGGCCGGCCGCGATCCGGGTCCGCTCGTCGCCGACGCCAACCCAGCCGCCACCCTCGACCACGATGAAATACGCGGTGTTGGGATTCGAATGCGGCTCGATCCGGGCGTTCCGGGCGAAGGCGAGCTCGGCGACGATCCCCCGACCGTCCGAATGGAGAACCTGTCCGGTCAGCCCGACCGAGCCCGGTGGACCGTCCGGGCGTCGGTGCCCGACGCCGAAGCGACGGATCTCGATGGGCACCGACCGGACCCCCGATCTAGCGCCGTCGGCGCTGCTGGCGCCGGCTTCCGCGCCGCCGGATGGTGGCCTCGGGATCGGCGAACTTCTGCTTGCTGAAGTAGCGCTCTCGCGCGAGTCGCGCTTCGTGGGCGGCCAGGATCGGCGGGAAGCGCCGGAAGCGGATCCAGACCAGCGTCGCGATCCCGATCGCCTCGGTGACGAGGACGAGGAAGAGATCGAAGACGAAGAGCGACTCGATGATCAGCAGGCTGAACGTGATCAACCCCGTCCACCACAGCCACTCCCACAGCTCGAGGTAGGGCGGGTGCTTGCGCAGCGCCCGGGTGCGCACGGTGTATAGAACGCCGAGCATCACCAGCAGGACCAGCGAGGCGATCCAGGTCGGATGGAACAGATCCGGAAAGTTGCGGTGATTGAAGGAAAGGAACAGGTAGTCCCAGGGGGCGAGCGTCACGCTCAAACCTCGTGTTTTCGTGTGGGTTGGTGGCCGGAGTATGCCATGTCAGGCGGTATACTTGGCCGGAGCGTGGGGCGCCGGCGCACCGTTTTGGGGGGCCTGGTCGGAACGCCCCGAACGACGCGCCGCGAGGCGAACGGGAGGATGCCCCCGGGTGCGAGCCCTGCTGTCAGTGGCGAACCGAGACGGGATCGCCACGCTTGCCCGCGGTTTGCTGGATCTCGGCGTCGAAGTCTTTGCGACGGATGGGACCCGCGGCTTCCTCGCCGCCGAGAGAATACCGGTCGCCCCCGTCTCCGAGCTGACCCAGGGATCGCCGCTGGTCGGTGGTCAGGTCAAGACGTTCCATCACGCAGTCTACGCGGGAATCCTCGCCCGGCGGAATGACCAGGCCCAGCTGGACGAGCTGCACGAGCAGGGAATCGGTCTGATCGACCTGGTCGTGGTCAACGTCAAGCCGTTCGCCCCGGCCATCGGCGCGAAGCTGGTCGGTCTGGACGAGGCGATCGAGATGATCGACGTCGGTGGAGCAGCGCTGCTCGGCGCTGCGGCGCGCAATTCGGCCGGTGTGGCGGCGGCCTCGGATCCGGCGCACTACCCGGTGATCATCCAGGAGCTGCGAGAGCTGGGACTGGTCAGCCCCGAGACCCGCGCTCGTCTGGCCGCCGAAGCGTTCAGTACCGTCGCCGCCTATCACGCCGAGATCGCGGCCTATCTCAACCAGATCTCGGGCAACATCTTCCCGAGCCGGCTCGCGATCGTGCTCGAGAAGGTTGACGACCTGCGCTACGGCGAGAACCCGCACCAGCGCGCGGCGGTTTATCGCGAGACCACCCACCGGAGCGGCACGGTCGCCGACGCGACTCGCCTCCAGGGCGATCTCCCCTCGTTCAACAACCTGCTCGATCTCGACGCGGCGTATCGGATCGCCCGCGACTACACGGCCCCGACGGTGGCGATCGTCAAGCACACCGATCCCGTCGGCCTGGCATCCCACGATGAGCTTGTCGAGGCCTACCGGCACGCGGTCGAGACCGATCCTGTGGCGGCCTTCGGTGGAATCGTCGCCGTCAACCGCGAGCTCGACGGCGCCACGGCGCGTGAGATCGCGGCCAACTCGTATGAGGCGGTCGTGGCGCCCGGCTTCAGCCAGTCGGCGCTCGGTATCCTGCGTGGCAAGCCCGGCCTGGAGCTGCTGGCCGTTCCGCCCGACCCGACGGAGGGGATGCGCGACTACGGCATCGCCAGCCTCGACTTCAAGCGCATCGCGGGAGGCCTGCTGGTCGAAACGCAGGACGAGCTCGGGCTCGATCGCGGGCAGCTCCAGGTGGTCACGACCCGACGGCCGACACTCGATGAGCTGACCGACCTGCTCTTCGCCTGGCGGGCCGTCCGGCACGTCCGCTCGAACGCGGTGGTCCTCGCCCGGAACGGCGCGACGGTCGGGATCGGTGCCGGCCAGGCCAGCCGTCTCGTGTCGGTCGAGATCGCGGTCCGACGTGCCGGCGATCGAGCCAAGCTCGCGGTGATGGCGTCCGACGCCTACTTCCCGTTCCCGGACGGGATCCAGGCGGCGTCCGGTGCGGGGGTCACGGCCATCATTCAGCCCGGCGGTTCAATCCGGGACGAGATGGCGATCGAGGTGGCCGATCGCCATCACATGGCGATGGTCTTCACCGGCCGACGCCACTTCCGTCACTGAAAGGAGTCTCATGGAGCAGCTGCTCGCTCTCGAGATGGTCCGGGTCACGGAGGCAGCGGCGATCGATTCGGCCCGGTTCATGGGCCGCGGCGAGAAGGACGAGGCCGACGCCGCCGCGACCGAGGCGATGCGCCGGACCATGCAAGAGATCGACTTCGACGGACGGATCGTCATCGGCGAGGGCGAGCGCGACGAGGCCCCGATGCTGTACATCGGCGAGCGCGTCGGCCGATCATCCGCCGGGCGCCAGGACGTGCCGGTGATCGACATCGCGGTCGATCCGCTTGAAGGCACGAACCTCGTCGCTCATGGCCAGGCCGGCGCGATCACGGTCCTCGCGGCTTCGGAGGCCGGTGGCCTTACCCATGCGCCGGACACCTACATGGAGAAGTTGTGCGTCGGGCCGGTGGTCGCCGGCAAGGTCGACATCCGGGAGTCGCCGACCGAGAACCTCGGGCGGATTGCCGAGGCGCTCGGCCGCAAGGTCAGCGACATCACGGTCGTCATCCTCGATCGGCCGCGCCACGAGGCGCTGATCGCCGAGGTCAGGGCGGCCGGCGCCAGGATCAAGCTCATCGGTGATGGTGACCTGTCGGCGGCGATCAGCTGCGCCGTGTCCGGCACCGGTGTCCACGCGGTCATGGGGATCGGCGGCGCGCCGGAAGGCGTCATCACAGCGGCCGCCCTGCGCTGCCTGGGCGGCGAGATCCAGGCGCGCTTCCGCTACCGCAACCCCGAGGAGCACGAGCGCGGCGCCCGGATGGGCCACGGTGACGAGGACCGGGTCTATCACACCGAGGACCTCGCCCCGGGCGAGAACCTCGTCTTCGCCGCAACCGGGGTGACCGCCGGCGACCTGCTGTCGGGTGTGCGCTTCTTCGGCGGCGGCGCACGCACGCACTCCCTGGTGATGGCCTACCAGATGAAGCAGGTCAGATTCGTCGACACGGTCCACATGTTCGACCGGGACAGCCCGCCGCGGGTCCGGCTGTAGGGACGGACCGCCTTGGGGGCGCTCGCGCTGGCGGCTCGGTCGCGGTGGCTCGGTCGCGGTGGCGGCGCCTGATGCGCCTCTCGATATGACTGCGACTCTTAGGCGTGGGGCTTCGAGAGCTGCAAGGCCTCGCCAAATCGGCTCATCACGATCAAGGAACGGTTTCCGAGCGTGGCGGACCGCCTCGGCGCGGCCATATCGATGTCGATCCCCTCGGGGTAAGACTGCGAGGCATAAGCCGGTCCTCATCGAGCCGGCGGGGTTCTGACCGGGGGGTCGGGTGCGAACCGGCGCTCGCGCGGGCGGCTTGGCCGAAGGCAGCCCGAGGCCGCACGGTCGCGGCGGACCGCCCGAGGCTCAGACCAGCACCTCTCGCAGCAGGCTCGCGAACCGCCACGCTTCCCGATAGGTGTTGTAGAGCGGCATCGGCGCGACCCGAATGATGTCCGGCGCCCGGACGTCGGCCACGACGCCGCGCGCGGCCAGGCGTTCGAGGACCGACTCGGCGGTATCGAACCGAAGCGACAGCTGCGCCCCGCGCGCCGCGGGATCGGCAGGCGCGATCATCTCGACCGGCAGGTCCTGCAGCAACCGGGCCAGGTATCCGGTCAAGGCCACGGATCGCGCCCGAAGGGCCGGCATCCCAACCTCGTCGAAGATGGCCAACGAGGCGGCGAGCGGGGCGAGAGCCAACACCGGCGGGTTCGAGGCTTCGAAGCCGGCGGCTCCGGCAGCCGGAAGGAACGGGCCGTCCATGTCGAACCGGCGATCTGGATCGATGCCCCACCAGCCGCCGAGCCGGGGCACGGACCGATCGCGCCCGTGGCGATCGTGGACGAAGATCGCACCGACCGAGCCAGGACCGCCGTTGAGGTACTTGTAGGTGCACCAGGCGGCGAAATCCACGTCCCAATCGTGCAGAGCCAGCTCGACGTTGCCCGCGGCGTGGGCCAGGTCCCAGCCGACGATCGCCCCCGCAGCGTGGCCGGCGTCCGTGAGCCGTTCGATGTCGAGGAGCTGCCCAGTCGCGAAATGCACGCCGCTCAGGAAAACGAGCGCGAGGTCGGCAGCGTGGTCGGCGATGGCCGCCTCCAGATCGGTGGTCGAGACCAGCGATTCCCCGGCTCGTGGCCCGACCACGATGAGATCCGTCGACGGATCGAGACGGCGCTGGGCGAGATGGCTGGTCAACGCGTGGCGGTCGGACGGGAAGAGCGGCCCGTCGGCGAGGATCCGCCGGCGCCGGCCAGTCGGACGGAAGAACGAGGCCAGGAGCAGGTGGATGTTGACCGTCAGCCCATTGAGGATCGCGATCTCCGACGATCGGGCGCCGACGATCCGGGCCATCGGCTCGCGGAGCGGCTCGTCGAAGGTGAACCACGGTCGACCTGGGGCGAAGTGGGCATCGATCCCGAGCCGCGCCCACGCGTCGAGCTCGGCTTCGATCGCTGCCCTGGCGGAGCGAGGCTGGAGCCCAAGGGATTGTCCGGCCAGGTAAATCGCCGGCGCTCCGTCCGGCCCGACGGGCAGGAGGAAGCGGTCGCGAAATGGGGAGAGCGGGTCGGCGGCGTCTCGGGCCAGCGCGTCGGCCTCGTCTGTCGGCCGGCCCTGTGGCCCGTCACCCGTCGCCGCGCTCCCCGGCCGAGGCTCCACGAGGTCAGCCAAGGCGCAGGTTCGGCAGCACCTCGCGGCCGAAGACCTCGATGAACTCGGCCTGGTTGCGCCCGACGTTGTGCAGATGTACCTCGTCGAAGCCCATGTCAACGTAATGCTGGATGTGCTTCGTGTGGGCTTCCAGATCGCGCGTTATGAGGACCCGGTTGGTGAAGTGCTCCGGCCGGACGAGCTTGGCCATCGCGGCGAAGTCCTCGGGGTTCTTGATGTCCTGCTTGGGGAAGGGCATCCCGCCGTTGGGCCACTCGACCATGGCGTTCTGGGCCGCCTCCTCGTCCGTGCGCGCCCAGGAGACGTGGATCTGGAGCATCTTCGGGGACTTCGAGGGATCCTTGCCCACCTCGCGGGCGCCCTCCTCGTACTTGCCCCAGAGCATGCCGATCTTTTCGTCCGCGGCCCCGACGGTGATGATCCCGTCGGCGAACTTGCCGGTCTTCTTGGCATTGACCGGACCGGCGGTCGCGACGTAGACCGGGACCGGCTCCTCGGGACGCGTGTAGAGCTTCGCGCTCTCGAGCGTGAAGTACTCACCCTTGTGCTTGACGACGTTCCCGGTGAAGAGCTTGTTGATGATCTCGATCGCCTCAAACAGCATCGCGCTGCGGACGCCGATCTCCGGCCACTCGCCGCCAAGAATGTGCTCGTTCAGTGCCTCGCCGGCGCCGAGACCGAGCCAGAATCGGCCCGGGAACATGGCTCCCAGCGTCGCAGCCGCGTGGGCGATCACCGCCGGGTGATAGCGGAAACCCGGGCAGGTCACCGCGGTCCCGAACGGTAGGGTCGTGCGCGTGCCCAGAGCGCCCATGAACGACCAGGCGAAGGCGCTCTGGCCCTGTTGCGGCGTCCACGGATGGAAGTGCTCGCTGACCATGAACCCGGCGCTGAAGCCGGCGTCTTCCGCCGCGGCGCAGTAGTCGAGCAGGTCGGTCGGGTGAAACTGCTCGAGCATCGCGGCGTAGCCGATCCTGGTCATCGCATGGGTCTCCGATTCGGGCGGGGGCGGGTCTCAGGAGCGTAGCATCAGCGGGCCGGTGACCGGCCGAATGAGGTTCGAATGCGAACGATCGGCGAGCCGCAACGAACGATCGTGGCGGCGTGGTTCTGGCCGGGCTGTCGGCGGGTTCCGTCTGCTGGTTCGAGAGCGGCACGACGGATTCGTTCGGCAAACTGGCGGCGTTCTCCGGCGGACTGGGGCTGCTGCCGGGGAGCCACTCCCCTCATTACGACGGCGATCCGGAACGACGGCCGACCTACCGGCGCCTGATCGCCGAGGGCGCGCTTTCCGACGGCTACGCGGCCGACGACGGTGCCGCGCTCGTCTTCCGCGGGACCGAGCTGGCCGAGGTCGTGGCCTCCAAGCCCGCGGCACGCGCCTACCGCGTGGCTCGCGGGCCGGCCGGCGACGCCGTCGAGACCGAGCTGGCCGACCCGCTACCTGGGCTGAATCGCCCGCCAGGCGTCCGAGGTCGGGTTCCAGACGCCGACCGCGCGAACGGCACCGGCGTCTTCCCGCGCGACCTGGCGGCGTCGGGCGGTCTCCACGGATCGGCCCCAACCGGGCGGCACGAGCCCGGGTGCGAGGTCGGCCAGGGGGGCGAGGACGAAGAGCCGCTCCTCGGCCGACGGATGCGGCACGACCAGAAGCCATGCGGCCGCGACCGGGTCCGTGTCGGCGTCGAGCGACCGGGCCTCCGGCGGTCGCTCGATCGCGAGGCGCGCTCGTCCGAAGACGAGGAGGTCGAGGTCGAGCTCGCGCGGGCCCCAGCGGCGCCGGCGACGACGCCCGA
>JAUSJS010000355.1 GCA_030647575.1 Candidatus Limnocylindrales bacterium
GATCGCACGTTCGCGGGGCCTCGACCCGTCGGACTTCGACCTGGTCGCCGATCTCGGGGCGGCGGCTGAGCTCTGCGTTCGAAGATCTACTTCCGCCTCGTTGCGACTTTCGCTGCTGGAACGATCCGAGCGGTCCCGCCGCTGGGGCGGAACGTGCTCTCGTGCCCGTCGTCCCAAGCCACCCGATAACGTGTCCCGTAGGAGGCCTCGATGATCTCGAGGATCTTGCCCTCCCGAGCGGGCTGACCCACCTTCTGCGACTCGACCACGATTCGGTCGTGGGCCTTGGCTGTCATGCTGACCACCTCCGTGTCCTGGGCCGACTCAGGACGCCTCGCGGATCCTCGCCCGCGTGGTCCCAGGCACCCCGTACCGTCGCACCGATCTCCGAACCCGGCCAGTGCCATACGGCCCGCCCGGCCCGGACGAGCCCGCCGACCGAGGACGACTTCGTGCCCCAGGGACAGCGACCGGGGTATCAGATCAGGGCGATGATCGATCCGGCGCTTCGGGACGCGATCATGCACGCGATACCGAGATCTATCCGACCGAGTCCCAGGTCACGACCGAGCAGTTTCGGAGAAGCCGCCGCCGCGGCGGCTCCCTAGCATGAGGGTCGTCCCCATCAAGACTCGCAGAGGAGGAAACCTGCAATGAAGGACACGCAGAAGTCCGCCAAGAGCACCACCGCGACCGACAAGACGTTCGAGGGATTCACGGACGAGGAACGAGTCGCGATGAAGGAGCGCGTCCAAGAGCAGAAGGCGGCCGCGCGCCGCGGCCCGCGCGCGGACAAGGCGGACGGGGAAAGCGCCGTGCTCGCGAAGATCGCCGAGATGCCGGGACCGGATCGCGCCATGGGCGAGCAGCTCCATGCTGTCATCAAAGCCAGTGCGCCAGCTCTCTCGCCGAGACTCTGGTACGGGATGCCCGCGTATGCCAAGGACGGCAAGGTCGTCTGCTTCTTCCAAAGCGCGCAGAAGTTCAACACGAGGTACGCGACGTTCGGCTTCAGCGACGAGGCGAACCTCGACGAAGGCGCCATGTGGCCGACCGCCTTCGCTCTGACGGAGTTGACCGCCGCCGACGAGGCAAGGATCGGCGCGCTCGTGAAGAAAGCGGTGAGCTGAGGACTGAGCTCGCCAACTGGGCCCCGCCCTAGGCGGGACGGCCTGAGCGGTCCGGCCTGGCTTCTAGGTAGGTACGGGAGTAGCTCGGAGTTGACGAACGGGAGGAAGGCGCCCATCGCGCCCTGGCTCAGCTCCATACGCTTCGAGCCTCCTGGCGCTGCCCAGTCACGCCATCGAAACGGAGCCTCGAGTGACGGCGAGAACCCGACCCCAAGCGCTTCCGCCTCCTCCGCCTCGAGCTCCTCGCGCTCATCGAGGATCCGGAGGAACAGGATCCACGACAGCTCCGGCACGTACTGGAGCGCACCCGCGTAGTTCGCCCGCCGCATGACGTCCGCGATCTGTTTGATCGCGGCGTTCACGGACGAGGGGGAGGTGAGGCGGCGAGGGGCAGTCACGGGATCGTCAGGGTACCGGAGCCGGCCGGCAGCGTGGACCGCGTAAGTGCCAGGCGAACGGCCCTCTCCATGCTTCCGTCATGACCAATCCGGAGGCCGATGCCCACCTGGCTGCGTGAGCGCGGCTTCCGGTTCGGGATCCGGTCGGCCGATTGTGACGAGCCGGCCCACGTCCACGTGGTCCGGGGACGCGCGATTGCCAAGTTCTGGCTGATGCCCGTCGGGCTCGCGACAAGTGGGGGATACAATCGCCACCAACTCGCCGTGATCAGCGGGATCGTCCGCGAGCATGAGACGGAGTTTCTGGAGAAGTGGCGTGAGTCGTGCAGCCAGGACGAATGACCCAGCACTCGGACTGGCAACGGCCGTCCGCTGCGACGATCGCTGGCTAATCGTCACGCTCTCGAACGGTCGCCAGGCTCGGGCCCCGCTCTCCGATTTCCCACGGCTGGCGAACGCGACGCCCATCCAGCGCCAGAACGCCCGCATCGAGGGCCTCGGAACCAGCATCCACTGGGCCGACATCGACGAGGACATCGGAGTGAACCACCTGCTCGGGGTGTCCGAGGAGGAACTTGCCCGGTTCGCAGGCTTCACGATCTACTCGTCGCGCCCCTCGGAGCCGACGCGTTCAGTGTCCGGCGACTGACGGACCCCGAGCATCTCCCTGCCCAACGCCTTGAGAGCCTCGACTTGCGCGCTCAGGCCTCGAGCGCGTCCGCTCGAGCACTGACGAGGAACGGCTTCGCGCCCGTCCGCCAGTCGACCTCGGAGGCGAAGGCGCGACTCACGATCACTCCGGCGTCGAGCGACAGGTCCGATGCCAGTTTGCTCGTGCGCTCCAGCTCTTCGCCGTATCGCCCCACGCGATCCAGCACGATCAGGATGTCCACGTCGGAGTCAGGACCCTGTTCACCTCGAGCCCGAGAGCCGTACAGGAAGACGCCGCGGAGTCGCTTGCCGTAGATCTCGCTCAGCCCTTGTCGCATCTGGCGCGCAATGGCGATCCCGATCGGGTCAGGCGCGGGACGCGCGGCCTCACCAGGTTCGACGCGCAATCGGATGCCGAGGTCGCTCGTCTGAAACAGATCTGCGTACTGCCTCGCTCTCGCTCGAGTAGTACGAGCCGCCGCCCGCCCCGAGTCGATCCAGCCGTCCCCGTCGTCAATGGCCCGCTCGACAGCGCGTCACCCCCCAGGCGCTATTCCATGCGAAACCCGGGGGCCAGGTCGGGGATCCAGATCGTCGCGACCGCCAGCGCCAGCGACGCGACCCCCACGAGCCGAGAGAAGTTCTCGCCCCTGATCGAGAGCTTCTCGGTCATCACGATGGCGGCGAGGACGACCATCGGGAC
>JAUSJS010000365.1 GCA_030647575.1 Candidatus Limnocylindrales bacterium
ACGACGGCTCCCGCGATCTATAGGCTCTCCCTCCCGCCAAACAGCGGGCGGCTGACACGGCGACGGGTTGTCCCGCAGGTTGGAGAGCCCGTGCGAGACACGCAGGACGTCTTCGAAATCGTTGGCGCCTTTGAAGATGAGGTTCGCGAGCTCGCAGGGTCCGCGGGTGTCGATGCTGCGACTCTCGCGCATCGCGTCATTCAGGTCGCTGGGGAGCTCGGGCTTCGGGAGCGCCTGGGCGAGGCCGGCGAGAGAGCCGTTCAGGCGAGTCTCAAATCCGCGTACCTCGAGTACCCCTACGTACGCCCCCGGTCTGCTGCTGTGCGACTGGCGGTCGGTTACGTGGCGGCTGAGCTCCTCGATTTCGGCCTTATCGACGCCGCCGTTGTGGCGGGCCTTGAAACCCAGCTTCGGTCGACCGATGGCGCGTTCGATGCTCTTGGACCGGAAAAAGCACCCACGTGGCTACCTCGGCCCATTCGCGGCCGGGACGAGCACGGACCAATAGACGATTGGGCACGATTAGTTCGATCCGATCCGCGCACTCTCCCTGTGACGAGGTTCGGGCTAGTGGTGGCCGAGACGTCCACCGTGCGTAGTCTCGATTGGCCTCGGCCTACAGAGCGACGGCGCCGCACCCTTGTCCCCGCGGGCGAAGCAGGCGCGCTCGCGGCCTCCGAGGACCAGTTGTTTGGCTCGATCGTGCTTCCTCTCATCGACTATCCGCGGGCGTTCGACCCCGACGGTCCTCTCGTGTTTCGAACCTTCACCATGCGGTTCCAATCCACCAAAGCCCCATGGTTGACAATCAACTCCGCGGCTGCGGCTACACTCGGCTGGCATCCAGACGCCACGAACCTGTGTGGCTGGGCGAGCCGCGACGGCGAACCTCGGATCAAGTCCACCATCTGGATGGATGGCCTCATCGAAGCTCCTTCGCCCGAGCTCGACGATCAGCCCGCCCGCGGCTCGTTCCTCGAGGCGACGACCGAAGCCATCGACGAGTTGGAGGCGACCTTCGGTCGACTACTTGTCGTCGAGTCGGTGGACCGCGAGGCGAGCGAAGACGGGCGGGCGGTTAGCCAGAACGCAAGACGATTCTGGGATTGGCGCGATTATCAAGTGAACCATTGAGGCGGGCGATGGCAGACGGTCTGCTGCCCAGTGTGCAGACATAACTTACATTATCGGAAGTGGGATCGGCGGCTCGTACCGAGATCAGCCGGACCCTGGCGAGATGACATGAAGGCCAGCGGCACGAGCCGCCACAGCCTGGCGGGTGTCGTAGGTGATGAACGCTTCGATCTCGACCCCCAGTCGAAGGGCGGCCGCGATATGGATCGCGTCGAGCGAACGCAGGCCGGGCCCGCCGGTCGCGCCGGCGACGCTGGCGAGGTCCCTGTCGAACTCGACGAACGACAGCAACGCGAACAGTTGATGGCAGGGGTCGGCATCGGGGTTGGCGCGCGCCACGGCCTTGGTCACCTCGACGATCGCGACCCGGCTCGATACGAGGCTGCGGCCGCGCACGACATCCTGGAGCGGGCCCGTCTCGAGCTCGTGAATGACCAACTTGGTCAGCGCCGAGGCGTCCAGATAGATGCTGCTCAGCGGTCGTCGCCCCGACGTTCGGCGAGCAGCGCCTCGGTCGCCGTGAGCCCGGTGATGGCGGATCTGGTATCCGGGAGCGCGGAGGTGTCAGGGTTCGCCGGGGCCGACACTCGCCCTTCATCGATGAGACGCGCCAGGATCGATCGTGACGCGTAAGGTGGAGCCAGTTGGGCAACGGGACGCCCAAACAGGGTGATCTCGAATCGCTCGCCTGCATCGACCCGCCCCAGGTAGTGTCGAAGGCGATGACGAAGTTCGCGCACACCGATCTGATCCATGTGTCACAAGGTAACACATGTCAAACGCGAGGTCGTCGTCAGGCTGCCTGAACTGACTCGACCTCGACCCCGAGGTGAGCTGCAGCCAGCGCGACAATCTCCCGGGCGTCGGCCAACCAATGTTGCGCCTGGTCGCGGCTGATGGGCGGATCATCGACCTCGGGATGCCGGGACCAGGACAGCACAGCTGACAGGACCGCGATGTCGAGGCATGCAAGGGTCCGCTGGAGGTCGCTGTCACAGCGAAGGGTCAGGTACACCAGATCGTGGGTCCGGGTCGGTTCCTCACCGGTCGAAGCGATCGCAGCCTTCAGCGCCTTCTCAGCGGCCTGATGCGCGAACTGCGCGGCGCCACGAGCAGGCGCGGAGGCCGTCCCGAGGAGCGATCGCGCCGCCGCGAGATCCCCGACGGCGGTACGAAGCCACCAGGCTGCTGAGTCAGCGGGCCGTGTCACGGGCGTACACGCTGCGACCTTCCTCGAGGGCCCAGTAGAGGACGCCCGATGGATGTCCGGCGATCTCGTCGACCGAGGCCACGACGATGTCGGCCGGCACCGGGATATCCGCGAACGAACGCCGGATGGCCACCCTGGCCGCCATCCGATCCGGCACGTCGTCCAGGACGACCAGCAATTCATAATCGCTGTCGGCCCGTGCATCGCCACCAGCGCGGGCACCAAACAGGATGATTCGAATCGGGTCGACGACGCGGACGATGCGTCCCCGACGATGGTCGTCAGCCACGGATCGATCACCGGCGCCGGCCGATCGGCAGCTCCGTCGGAGTCGGCATCGACACGACGTGGCCCGCGCCGCGGCGCAAGCGGTCGTCGATGGTGACCAGCGGCACGTCGTAGACGAGCGCCAGCGCCACGTATTCGGCGTCATAGGACTTCGCCCAGCCGAGCGAACGTGCGAGGTCCCATGCGCGCTCGTCGAGGTCGTCTGGACGCACGTAGCGGATCGGCAAGCCCCCCAGCCGGGTGACGGCCACACGGCTGTGCTCAGGTGGCACGTCGCCTCGATACGCCATCTCACAGAGGCTCGAGGTCACCTCTGACCTGAGGAGATCTGGCGCGATCATGTCGTGACCCTGCAGGGGTCCCAGGACGCCTCCCGCGAGGCTGACCTGGACGATCACGCTGGCATCGACGACCAGCAGCACGTCAATGGCCCGCTCGCGACCGACGGACGGCCGCGACCACATCCGGCATCGGCCCGCCCCAGAACGTTGTCTGCCACTCGGGCGGGAGCGGGACCGTGTCCTGGAACCGACCGAGGACCTCGTCGAGGTCCTTCTCCTCGAGTACATGCTGTGTCCCGACCTTCGTCGCCCGAAGGCGACCCTCGCGGATCCATCGGCGGATGGTCTCCGGGTTGCGTCGGGCTCGACGGGCGGCTTCCGGTACGGTCAACATTGTTGTTGCATACTACATCATCAGACCAGGATGAGCAGGCCGATCGGCACGCCGGCCCGAGGCGTCAGGTGTTGCTGCCGGTGATGATCAGGAGTGCTGGTCCATCGGGCCGCGGGATCGCCTCCAGACCGGCCCAGGCAGCGGCCGCGGCGCCCTCCACGGTGATCCCGAGCTCGTCGGTCAGGATCGCCTGTGCCGCTCGGAGCCGCTCCTCCGAGACGAGGACCATGTCGTCGACTCGACCGGCCATGAGCGCGACGGCAGCCGGGATCGCCACGCGGGAGGCGATCCCGTCGGCATAGGTCGCCGCCGACGGCGTATCGATCGGCCGGCCGGCGCGCCAGCTGAGGGTCATCGCCGGCGCCGCCTCCGCCTGGACACCGATGACCCGGCATCCCGGCGCCATTTCGCGCAACCACGAAGCGACCCCGTTGATCAGCGACCCGTTGCCGACGGGCACGAGGACCGCCACGGGCGCCGGCAGAAAGCCGGCCTGGACCGCGTCGGTGACCTCGAGGGCCAGCGTCGCGGCACCGGTCGCGATCCGCGGGTCGTCGCCGTCGACCAGGAGCTCCGCGCCATGCTCGGCGGCGTAGGCCTCGGAGCCGGCCCGCGCGTCGTCGAAGTCCTCCCCCGACTCGATCACGGTGGCGCCGAGCGCTCGCATCCGCGCGATCTTGGCCCGATTGGCGTGACGAGACGTGAACACGACGGCCGGAACGCCGAGCGCGCGGGCAGCATAGGCGACACCCTGACCGAAGTTGCCGGCGGAGGCGACCACCACGGCCCGGTCGGGCCCCACCCTCCCCTCCTCCGCCAGGGCGTGGAGCGCGACCCAGGTCCCGCGGCCCTTGAACGAGCGAATCGGGTTGACCGTCTCGACCTTGACGATGACCGGGATCCCGGCGCGCGCGGACAGCCCTTCGTGGACGTATTGCGGGGAGTCGAGGAAGACCGGGGCGATCCTCGCCCGGGCCCGGCGGATCCGCTCGAGCGAAAGGGCGTCCTGGGCGTCGATCACGTGGCGATCATGCCACGGCCGTCGGCTCCGGACAAAGAAACGCCCGAAGGAACCACCGGTCCGTAGTCCGCGCCGCTGATTTGCATCCGCGACACTGCTTTCGGTCCAGAGCCCCTTCGAGCAAGGCCTACGATAGCCGCCCGTCAACCGGCTGGCTACGGACTTATCAACGACTTTCACCGAAGTCGTGCGTCTGGGGCGGCCTTGTCCACAGCTTGTCCACTGCGTGCGGGTCAGCCGTGAGGTTCCAGCTCAAGCGGCCACTCCCCTGCCTCGTCGCCTGCCTCGCCGGACCCGACCGGCAGACCGCGTTCGTCGATGGTCAGCGTGCGCCGATCGCCTTCACCCTCGATCCGCCACGTCGCGTCGTCCACCCGAACGTAGCGGCGAGCGCCCTCGCGCACGGACAGATCCGGCGCCACCGCGGCGGCCGGCACCGTCCTCCCCTCCCCCACCGCCGTCGAGCCCGCCAGGCGCCGGGCGGTGACGGCACTCGCGATCGGTAGGCCGTCGACCTCGAGCTCGTGCTCGCCGCTCCAAGCGAACGTCAGGTGGCGCACCCCGTCGGCCGTGACGGCATTGCCGTGGAGGGACCCGCTCGGCTCGGGATGGAGGGTCAGCAGGCCGGCCGCGGTCGCGAGCTCGAGCCGCGCCGGGCGGCCGTCGACCCCGACCTCGAGGAGGAGCGCGCCGGTCAGCGCTCCGTCGCGCGTGGTCATCGCGCGCCAGCGTCGCCCGCGCCGGCCGTCGGCGACCGACCAGACGAGCTGCGTGCCATCGGCCAGCCTCGCTCGCCCTGCCCGGCGGACCATGGCGCTCATCGCGCCGCGGCGACGACCTCGTCGGCAGCTTCGCCCAGGCTGGCCGCCCAGCGCCCGGCGGCCGCCTCGAGCTCGCCCGCGAGCGACGGGGCGACCCGCCCGCGGACCCGCACGTCCCGCTCGCGATACTCGAGCTCGATCGTGCCGCGCTCGCGGACACGCGCCAGCAGCTCGCCGACGGTATATGGCAGCGCCACGTCGACATCGACCCAGAGCGAGGCGAGCAGCGCCGCGATCTCCGCGCGCAGGGTGTCCATGCCGTACCCGGTGAGCGCGGAGACGAACACCGAGCCCGCGATGGCGGGCGCCGGGAGCGTGCCGTTGCGCGCCGCGCGGTCGAGCAGGTCGGCCTTGTTGAAGGCGACCAGGCGCGGCTTGTCACCGGCGCCCAGCTCGTCGAGGACGGTCTGGACGGTCGTGCGGTGCTCCTCGAAGTGCGGATCGGCGGCGTCCACGACCTCGATCAGGACGTCGGCCCGGTTCACCTCGTCGAGCGTCGCCCGGAACGCCTCAACCAGCTGGTGCGGCAGCTTGTGGATGAAGCCGACCGTGTCGGTGACGATCGCGATCTGGCCGTCGCCAAGCTTGACCTGGCGGCTGGTCGGATCGAGCGTGGCGAAGAGCTTGTCCTCGGCCTTCGCCGCCTCGCTGCCGACCAGGGCGTTGAGCAGGGTCGACTTGCCGGCATTCGTGTAGCCGACGATGCCGACCGTCGGCCACAGCCGCCGGTCGCGGCCGCGGGCGGCGGTCGCCCGCTGCTGGCGCACCTGCTCGACCCGCTCCTTCATCTTGGAGATCCGGGTGCGCACGATCCGGCGGTCCGTCTCGAGCTGCGACTCGCCGGGTCCTCGGGTGCCGATCCCGCCGCCCGTCCGGCTCAGGTGGGTCCACAGGCGGGTCAGCCGCGGCAGCTGGTATTCGAGCTGGGCCAGCTCCACCTGCAGGCGACCCTCGTGGGTCTGGGCGTGCAGCGCGAAGATATCCAGGATCAGCCGGCTCCGATCGATCACCTTGACCTTGAGCAGCTCTTCCAGGGCACGCTGCTGGCCCGGTGAGAGCTCGTCGTCGGCGACTAGCACGTCGAAGCCGGTCTCGCGCTTGGCGGCGGCCAGCTCCTCCGCCTTGCCCTTGCCAACGTACCAGTTCGGATCGACGTGGCGGCGGTTCTGCCACTCGGCGCCAACGACGTCGGCGCCGGCGGTCACGGCCAGGTTGGCGAGCTCGGCCAGCGAGTCCTCGGCCGACCAGCCGGCATCGTCGCCGGTGTCGACGGCGACGAGGAAGGCCTTCTCGGGTACGCGTTCGAGGTCGATCATCTGGTGCGTCGGCATGGCGCCGTAGTGTAGTCGAGATGGTGACCATGACCGTCCCCGCCGATTCGCGTTCTGTGCGGCTGGCGCCGGCGATCGTCGGCGCGATCGCGTTCGTCGTCTACGCGCGGACGCTGCTACCCGGGATCGCGTTCGGAGACTGGGGCGAGATGCAGACCGTCCCGCACGTCCTGGGCGTCGCCCATCCAACCGGCTACCCGACGTACGTCGTTCTGTCCTGGCTTGCCCAGCTCGTTCCGGTCGGGTCGATCGCCCTCCGGGCCAACCTGCTGTCGGCCGTGCTGGTCTCGGTCGCCCTCGCCGTCACCGTCACGATCCTCCTCCGGCTGGGCACCCGTCCGATCATCGCCGTCGGCGTCGCGCTGGCCTTGGGAGCCGTTCGAACCGTCTGGTCCGCGGCCACCGTGGCCGAGGTGAACCCGCTTCACCTGTTGTTCGTCGCCCTGCTCCTCCACCGCGCCCTGGCCTGGGAGGAACGGCGATTGCGCCGTGATCTCAGCATCGGCGCGCTCCTGCTGGGACTCGCCCTCGGCAATCATCTGCTGACCCTGTTCGTTGCCCCATGCATCGTGGTCTTCGTCGCCTGGGTCGGGCGTCGTGAGATCGCAGCGAATCCGCGGATCCTGGTGTCGGCCGCGGCGGCCGGTCTCGTCGGGCTGTCGGTCTACCTCTACATCCCGATCGCGGCCGGTCTGTCACCGCCGCTGGCCTACAACCACCCGGTCACCCTCGACGGGGTCTGGTGGCTCGTCAGCGGGACCCAGTTCCGCGGCCAGTTCGACTTTCTCTCGGCGAGCGGCCCGTCCGACTTCGTGAGCTCACTGTCCACGCTCTGGTCTCCGCTCGTCGGGCAGGCGACGCCGGTTCTGCCGATCCTGGGAATGGCCGGCCTGATCGTGCTCGTCCGCCGACGACCTGCCTTCGGGCTGATGTGCGCGGCGATCCTGGTGACGCACATCTATATCTGGGCAAACTACCTGCAGCTTGAGCACTATTTGCTCGTTCCCTGGCTGATGCTCGCGATCGGAGCGGCGGTCGCGCTCGACTCCATCGCCCGAGGGGTAGGGTCCCGACTGTCCTGGCCACGGCGGCGACGCGCCGACGCGCTGATCGGCGCAGCCGCCCTGACATTCGCCGTGGGGCTCGCGGTGACGAACTGGCAGGCTGCGGATCGAAGCGGCGATCGAAGCGGCGAAGTGTTCGTCGGGGCAGTCTTCGACGCACTTCCACAGGACGCCGCGATCCTGTCGGTATGGGACGCATCACCGCCGTTGTGGCACGCTCAGTTCGTTCTTGGTCGTCGCCCAGACGTCCTCATCATCGATGACACGAACATTGTGTACGAGGGTTGGGGCAGCCGAGAGCGACGGGTCGCCTCGCTGATCTGCCAGCGTCCGGTGTTCATCCTTCGGCTGAATGATCGCGACCTGCTACCGACCAGGGCGGCGTTCCGCGTCGAGCCCTTCCTGAACGTCCGGATCGCCCAGGGTGGACCGTCCGCCGCGGTGGTCCGACCGGTGCTCCGGATCGAGCCCCTTGATCCGACCGGCTGCCCTGGGTAGTTCGCGCCACCTCGACCCTCACGCCGGGCCGGGTTCGATGGCCTGGCGGGCCAACTCAATGGCGGGTGCCGTTGGGAGCTCCTCGGTCGCATCCAGCCAGGTGATCCCGGGTTCGGAGCGGAACCAGGTTCGCTGGCGCCTGGCGAAGGCCACGTTGCGCTGGGCGTCGAGCTCGATCGCAGCGTCGCGGGTCAGCTCCCGGTCGATGACCGCCCAGGCTTCGCGGTAGCCGATGGCGGAGAAGGCCGGCAGGGTCGGATCGAATCGCTCGCGGAGGGACCGGGCCTCCTCGATCAGGCCGGCGTCGAACTGGGCCTGCGCCCGGATCGCGATCCTGGCGGCATGGGGTCCAGATTCCACGACCAGCCCGAGCCAGATGATCGGGCCAGGATAGCCTCGAGGGCGTGGCGGAAGGACGTCCCCGCCGAGCTCGGCCATCTCGAGGGCCCGGACGACCCGGCGCGGGTTGCGCAGCTCGACCCGGGCAGCCAGCGTCGGGGCGACGGCCTGCAGGCGCTCGGCGAGGGGCGCGAGGCCGTCGGCGATGAGCTCGGCTTCCAGCCGGGCGCGCACCTCCGGGTCGCTCGGCAGCGCCGCGGTGTCCAGCCCGCGACCGACGGCGCGCAGGTAGAGTCCGGTTCCGCCTGCGAGGATCGCTACGCCACCGCTGCCGGCGAGGTCGGCCAGCATCCCGCGGGCGTGCTCGGCGAAGTTGGCGACGCTGAATGCCTCGTCCGGGTCGACCAGGTCGAGGCCGTGATGCGGGATCCGCGCCCGATCGGCGGTGCTCGCCTTGGCCGTGCCGATGTCGAGACCGCGATAGACCTGGCGCGAGTCGGCCGAGATGATCGCGACCGGACGACCGTCGCGTTCGATCGACTCGGCGAGGCGGATCGCGAGCTCGGTCTTGCCGGTTGCGGTGGCTCCCGCGACGACGATCAGCGGCGGCGCGCCCGCGTGGGCGCCACTCACGAACGAATCACGCGCCGACGAGCGCGCCTCGCAACGCATACGGGC
>JAUSJS010000206.1 GCA_030647575.1 Candidatus Limnocylindrales bacterium
GTGACGAACGACCGGCACTACTACCGCGACGGCATGGATCAGCTCTGGCATGTCGCCGAGGGCGAGCAGCCGCGGCTCTACACCGCCGACGACGGCTGGGTCTCGATGCAGATCTGGGGCATGGGGATCGCGAGCCACGACCTCACCGGCGACGGCTACCCGGAGGTCTTCCTGACAAGCCAGGGCGACAACAAGCTCCAGACGCTCACGAGCGGCGCGGACCAGCCGACGTACCGCGACATCGCCCTCAAGCGCGGGGCGACGGCGGCTCGGCCGTTCACCGGCGGGGACGTCCTGCCGTCGACGGCCTGGCATCCCGAGTTCGAGGACGTGAACGACGACGGATTCATGGATCTCTTCATCTCCAAGGGGAACGTCAGCGCGCAGCCTGACTTCGCCGAGCGGGATCCCAGCGACCTCCTCCTCGGACAGCCGGATGGGACGTTCGTCGAGGTGGCCGACAAGGCGGGCATCGTGAGCTTCGAACGCGGGCGTGGGGCGGCGCTCGTCGACTTCAACCTCGACGGCCTGCTCGACCTGGTCCTCGTCAACTACGGTGCCGACGTGAGGCTCTGGCGGAACGTGGGCAGCGGGACGGCCGACCGGCCTGCGCCGATGGGGCACTGGGTCGCGCTCCAGCTCGAGCAGCCGGGGTCGAACCGGGATGCCGTCGGCGCGTGGCTGGAGGTCCGCGCCGGGGATCTGACGATCCGGCGCGAGGTGACGGTCGGCGGCGGGCACGCCGGAGGTCAGCTCGGCTGGATCCACGTGGGGCTCGGGCCGGCGCGCTCGGCCGACGTCCGCGTCCAGTGGCCCGATGGCGAGATGGGACCCTGGGTCCACGTGGACGCGGACGAGTTTGCGATCATCGAGCGCGGCGCCACCTCGGCCCGACGCTGGCTCCCGGGAGGACACTGACCGGCCATGCCAACCGCCCGCCTCGCGCCGATCGACCTGCTCGTCCTGCCTCGCCCGGAGTCGGCGCCTGAGCTCCCGGCGACGCTCTACCCAGCGCGCGTGGAGCGGCTCCGTGAGCGGGCGGCCGCCCGCCGCTACGACCACCTCGTTGTCTTCGCCGACCGCGAGCACAGCGCGAGCCTCGCCTATCTCACCGGGTTCGACCCGCGCTTTGAGGAGGCGATCCTCGTTCTCGGCCCCAGCGGCAGGCCGACGCTCCTCACCGGCAACGAGTGCATCGGGCTGGCGCGCGTCGCGCCCCTCCCGGTGGAGGCCGTCCTGTTCCAGGAGCTCAGCCTGCCGAGCCAGCCGCGTGACCTCTCGAAGCCGCTCGGGGAAATCCTCGCGGACGCGGGCGTCCGTCCCGGGGCGAGGGTGGGCGTCGTGGGATGGAAGGCGCCGCGCGATCGGTCCTGGATTGAGGCGCCGGCCTTCCTCGTCGACACGCTGCGGGCGATCGTCGGGACGAGCGGGTCGGTGGAGAACGCCACCGACCTCCTGATCGACGCCGCCGACGGCCTCCGGGTCATCAACGAGCCGGAGCAGATCGCGGTGTTCGAGCATGCCGCGTGCGAGACCTCGACCGGCGTCCGCAACCTGCTGTTCGGGCTCCGGCCTGGGATGCGCGAGCGGGAGGCGGTCCGGCTCCTGGACTGGAGCGGCGCTCCGCTCTCCTGCCACCTCATGCTCACCGCGGGGCCGCGGGCCAGGTACGGCCTGCTGAGCCCGGGTGACCGGGTGATCGAGCGCGGCGACCCTCTGACGGTCGCGTTCGGGATCTGGGGCGCGCTCAACTGCCGGGCCGGGTCCGTCGTCGCGGACGCGGCGGAGCTCCCCGAAGGGATCGGCGACTACGTCGATCGCCTCGTCCGACCGTACTTCGAGGCCGTGGCGGAGTGGTACCGAGCGCTCCACATCGGCCAAACGGGCGGGGCACTGCAGGAGATCATCGACCGGCGCCTCGGGGACCCGTTCTTCGGGATCTTCCTCAACCCGGGCCACCAGCTCCACCTCGACGAGTGGGTGAACTCACCGATGGGCCCCGGCAGCACGATCGAGCTTCGCTCCGGGATGGTGCTCCAGGTGGACATCATCCCGGCGACCGGTGGTCCCTACTTCACGACGAACATCGAGGACGGGATCGCGCTGGCCGACGCGACCCTGCGCGAGACGCTGGCCCGCACCTACCCGGAACTCTGGGAGCGCGTCCAGCGCCGGCGGGCGTTCATGCGAGACGCGCTGGGGATCGATCTCCACCCGGACGTCCTGCCGTTCTCCAACATCCCGGCGTACCTGCCGCCGTTCCTGCTCCGGCCGGATCACGCGATGACGCTCGCCGGTTAGGTTTCGGCAGCGGACGGATCCGTCTCCTCGACGCCGTCGGTGATCGGGTCCGATGGCGCGTTCTCCCGTCGCGCGAGGATGATGAACGGCAGGGCCAGGGCCTGGACGCCCGCTGCGACCACGTAGGAGGCCGGGTAGCCGAAGAGGTCGGCGGTCCGACCAAGCGCCGGCTGGGCCACGACACCGCCGGCCGAGCCCATCAGCGAGTCGAACGAAAGCACGGTTGCGCGCTGGTCGGATGGGATGACCCCGTTGATGAAGGCCTGGCGCAACGGCGCCTGGATCGCGAAGACCATGCACCAGGCCGCGAGCAGAAGGAGCGCGAAGAGGAAGCTGCCGGTCAACCCGACAAGCGCCAGCAGGATGACATTGAGCACGCCGCCCAGAATCAGGGCGTGCGTGCGCCGGGTAAAAAGTCGGCGCACTCGCGAGACGAGGAGCCCGCCGACGATCTGCGCCGCGGCCACGATGGCGGCCGCCAGGCCGGCGACGCCGTAGGCCCCCGGATCGCCGTAGAGTTCGAGCAGATACGGCTGGAAGGCGTAGAACGCGTAGATCCCGACGCCGGCGGTGAAGGGCGACGCGAGCATCAGCCAGCGAACCGGCGGGTTTCGCAAGCCACCATCGACCGCGCCACGAACGACGGTGCGGACGGCGGATGCGGCACTGACGCCGCGAGCCGGGCTGAACCCCAGGTCGTGCATGAACCGCAGGGCGATGACCAGGGTCACGCCGAGCATCGCCGCTCGCATCACGTAGGGCACCCC
>JAUSJS010000367.1 GCA_030647575.1 Candidatus Limnocylindrales bacterium
CGAACGTTGTGACGCTCGATGCCTGGGACATAGGAATCTGCTTCATACGGAGGCCCCCCAACGCGGCGATCGAGCGTGGCGGACCCCCCGGTCCTCTTGCGGAGTGCACGCGAACGCATCACCATCGGGGCATGGACACGCTGCCGCAGGGCCACCTGCCCTCCACCGATCCCCTCAATACACAGGAGCCGGACGAAACACAGGGGCCGGACGAAGCCGCCCTCTCCCGCCGCAGGTTTCTGCGCACGGCCGCGCTGACCGGCGGCGGCCTTGTGGCAGCTGCCGGGTTGGCGGCCTGCGCACCGGCCAGCGCCCCCGGCTGGACACTCGGACCGGTCCTCGCGGCGGGAAGCGCCGCACCGAGTGCCGCGTCCAGCGCAGCGGCGAGCCCCGAGGCCGGCCACTCCATGCCCCCCGCCTCTTCCGCCTCGATCGCGCCGAGCGGACCGCTCCCGACCGGTTGGTCCGAGCATGACGTCGCGGCACGTGATGTCGTGCGGCGCTACATCGGGAACCTCGCCCCGGCCTTGAAGGACATCTACGGCGACGCGGCGTTCGCCAAGTTGGCGGATATCCTCGGAGCGGGGGACAACTACCCGCAACTCTCGCAGAAGCCCTCCTTCGTCCAGGTCCCGCAGCTCTTCCTCAACGACGCGCTCAACCCGCTAAAGCCGGAGCTCGATGGCGACGTCAAGGTCTTTCGGCTCACGATCGACGAGATCGAGCAGCACATCGACGAGCTGATGCCGCCGGTCGCGGCCCTCGGCTACAACGGCCAGTGGCCCGGTCCGACGATCCACGTCAACCAGGGCGACAAGGTCCGGGCGATCTTCACCAACAACCTCAAGGAGACGACCGGGGTCCACTTCCACGGGGTGGAGTTCGACGACTTCTTCCAGGATGGCGTCCCGTTCGTGACCCAGAAGCCGATCATTCCAGGCGGCTCGTACACGTACGAATTCACGGCCAGGAACGCCGGTTCGCTGATGTACCACTCGCACCACAACGCGACCGATCAGGTTGGCCGCGGTCTGCTCGGCGCCTTCATCGTCACGCCGAAGACCGAGCCGGTGAAGGCCGATCGCGAGTACATCTGGATCTCGAATGACTCGCTCGGTGGGTTCACGATCAACGGCCACGGCTTCCCGGCCGTCGTGCCGGTCCTGGCGGCCGTCGGCGAGACGGTCCGTATCCGGTTCATGAACGAGGGAATCATGATGCATCCGTGGCACAGCCACGGGTACACCATGCGGGTCATCGAACGTGACGGCCATCCGCTCGGGACTGCGGAGTTCGACTGCGACACCTTGAGCGTCAGCCCGGGCGAGCGCTACGACGTCCTGATCAAGGTCGACCGCCCCGGCGTCTGGGCGTTCCACTGCCACATCCTGCCGCATGTCGAAGGCGCGTCCGGGATGTTCGGGATGGTCAGCACGCTGATCGTGGTCCCGGAGAAGGCCCACGTCGACACGATCGTCGCAGCCCTGCTCGCCTAGCAGTCGGCCGCGCGAGATGCCGCGGCCGGAGACTTGCCTCCGGAGTCGATTCGGCGGTCGTTCCAACCATGCGGAACGATCGCTTGTAGCCGGCGTGTTGGCGACCCGGGTGCGTCAGTCGAAGTCGAAGATCGTGTTGCCCTCGTAGAAGGCGAGGACGTACGAGCAACGCTCGCAGATGAGCATGCGCACGCGATGCGCCGTCAGGCCCCAGGCGCTGTCCAGTTTGCCCTCCTCGCGCCGGAAGGTGCCGTTGCCGCAGAGCGGACAGGTCGGGAGGTTCTGGGTCTCGTTCGGTTCGGTCATCTTCTTTCCTCCGGAGCGCGTGTTGTCAGCGATCGTTCCGCTTGGTCGGAACCATCCGAAATGTGCTCTGATCGGAGGTCGTCGCCCACCGCCACGCTGCAACGTACGCTATTGCCCAACCTCCGCGACCAGACGCCGGTCACCGACCAGCCGCTCGCGCGACCCGGTACGGGCACGTTGAAGGCTGGGTCGCCGGCCACGCTTGGGTAGTCCTCGGCGGCCCGCGCGCTACGCGCCGGATTCGACCCAGCCGAGGCTGCGCTCGAGGCCCTTGTGCCAGCGGGCGATGCCGGCGGCTCGGGTGGCTTCGTCCATCGCGGGCACCCAGCGCCGACCGGCCCGGTCCATCGCTCGAAGCTCGTCGAGGCCGCCCCAGAAGCCGACCGCGAGCCCGGCGGCGTAGGCGGCGCCGAGCGCGGTCGTCTCGGCGATCGGGGGTGCGACGACGGGCCGGCCAAGGATGTCCGCCTGGAACTGCATCAGGAGCTCGTTCGCGATCATCCCGCCGTCCACCCGCAGCTCCCCGGGGAGTGCCGTACCGAGATCGGCCGCCATCGCCTCGCACAGGTCATGCACCTGGTACGCCGTGGACTCGAGCGCGGCCCGCGCGATGTGGCCACGCGTGGCGTAGGCCGTCAGCCCGGCGATGACCCCGCGGGCGTCGCTTCGCCAGTGCGGGGCAAAGAGCCCCGAGAAGGCCGGCACGAAGACGACGTCGCCGCTGTCCGGCACCGAGCGAGCCAGCGCTTCGACCTCGGATGCGTCGCCGATAATGCCGAGATTGTCGCGCAGCCAGCCGATGAGCGAGCCGGTGACGGCCACCGAGCCCTCGAGCGCGTAGGAGGTCGGGCCGTCGCCCAGACGCGCCGCGACCGTCGTGATCAGGCCGTGACGCGACGGCACGGGCCGCTCACCCGTGTGCATGAGCATGAAGCAGCCAGTGCCGTAGGTGCACTTCATCTGGCCAGCTTCGAAACAGGCCTGGCCGAAGAGCGCGGCGTGCTGGTCACCAAGATCGCCACAGATCGGCACGCCGGCCAGGTCCCCCACCGCGATCCCGTAGACCTCGGACGAGGAGCGGATCTCGGGGAGCATGGCGGCGGGGACACCGACCGCGCCCAACAGCTCTGCGTCCCACGCCAGCGTCTCGAGGTTCATCAACATGGTTCGCGAGGCGTTGGTGACGTCGGTCACGTGGACGCCGCCCTCGGTGCCGCCGGTCAGGTGCCAGATCAGCCACGAATCGATGGTGCCGAAC
>JAUSJS010000001.1 GCA_030647575.1 Candidatus Limnocylindrales bacterium
GCCCGGGTTCGGGGCATCGTGAACGCAGACAACGGTCGGAAGACCGCTGCACTCACCGCCTCCAGAGCCGGGCGTGGCGTTGGGCAGGCTCGACGCCTCGTCGCAGACCGATTGCCATGCCGCGCGATGGACGCGATCGTAGCCGTCGGTCGTGAGCGGTGGGAGCGGGCCAGGCATAAGTCGCAGCTCGACGAGGTAGTCACTGGCGGCCGTCTCGGCTGCCGTCCGGGCCGCCGACTCGATCGTGATGCCGCTTGCGAACAGCCGCCCGAAGTCGGCCACGGTGAGGAGCAGCTGGAACATGTTCGGGAGGACCATGGTGAATTCGACGAGGGACTGACCTCGCGAATCGATCGTGGCTCTCGATCGGGCAACGGCGCCGGGAGTGCGTGAACGTCGCATGTGTCCCTGCTCAGTGGGCCCGCTGAACCCCGGCGGGGGGCAAGAGTACTAGGACCACCTTGCGGAAACCATTGCGGGAATTCTTTCGGGGGTGCTTCCTAGCAACACTGGGCCGACGGGATTTGCCGGCTCGGGCGGCAGCTGACGTCGCTCGCCGGACAGCTGCCGGACGCCGTGGCTCTGGGCCGGGTAGGCTGACGGCGTGATCGTCGTCGTCGGTAGCCCGCTGGTCGGATCGACCGAGGCCGGCCTGCGCGCGGCCGGGACGGCGGCCGGGATCGCCCGCGCCGCGGTGGCCGCCGGGGCGGAGGTCCAGATCGTCGGCAAGGTCGGCGAAGATCCTGGTGGCGACGCGGTTCTGCTCGATCTTGCCGCGGCCGGTGTCGGCCACGCCGCGATCCTTCGCGACCCGAGCCGGCCGACGCCGGCCGCTTCGCCGGCGCATTTCGTGGAAACCGCGCTATTCGACGAGCCCGAGGGCCAGGCGACGGCACGCGGAGATGACGACTCGACCACCGCGGAGGACGGTCTGTCGCTCGAGCCGGCCGACATCGAGCTCGCTCTTCGCTATCTGCCCGACTACCGGGTCCTTGTGGTCTCAGAGCCGCTCGCGGAGGCGAGCCTCCGGGTCGCCCTCGCCGCGGCCCGCTGGAACGCCGCCGCATTCGTCGTCATCGTCTCGCCCGGAAGCAGTCAACCGTTGGCCGGTGATGACGCCACGGTCATCGAGGCACCACACGATGATCCGGACGATGCCTTCGCCGGCATCATCGGGGCCTATGCGGCAGCGATCGATCGTGGCGAGGAGCCGACGGAAGCCTTTGCGACCGCATCCTTGAGCCTCGGCTGGTCGGCTGTCGCCGACTGAGGAACCCGCCAGGAACGTCAGGCCGGGACGAGCAACTCCGGACCGTCATTCCGGACGTTGTTGACGAGGGGGCTGACCGCGGTCGCCCGCAGCTCGACGATCGCGTTGGGAACGAGGAGCCCCTGGAGTTCGCCCGGATCGCCGCCGTTCAGCCCGAGGTTATGGCCAGTGGCTCGATGAGCGCCGGGCCGTCCTGGCGGACGTCGTTTACCCAGCGGTTCACGGCGTAGACGTCGAGGGCGACGTCGTCGTTCGGGCCGAGCAACCCCAGGAGCTCGCCGCTGTCGCCGGGGCGCGGGTCCAGCCAGCGCCACCAAGCGTCGTCGGGCACGATCACCGGCATCCGGTCGTGCAGGTCGGCCAGAACGTGGTTGGGCGACGTGGTGACGATCGTGAAGGTGCGCCGGACCGCGTCGGTCGAGGGGTCGTGCCAGCCGGCCCACAGACCCGCCAGCACGAGCGGCCTGCCGTCGGCCCGAAGCACCCGGTAGGGCTGACGGATGGTGCCCTCTCGTTTCCACTCGTAGAACGAGTCGACCGGCACGAGGCAGCGGCGCCGCTGGAATGCGCGCGAAAAGGCCGGACTACGGGTCAAGGTCTCGGCCCGTGCGTTGAACATGCGCGACCCGACCTTGGCCTCGGTCGCCCAGTGCGGGATGAGGCCCCAGCGATAGGCAGTTACGGCCCGGCGCTCGTCGCGTTGGACCACCACCAGTGCCTCGTCGGTCGGCGCGACGTTGTAGTGACCGCCCGGGTCATCGACGAGCGGTTCGGCGCCGAAGATCTCGGCCAGCTCCGACGCGGGGCGCTGCTGGGTGAACCGTCCGCACATACCCCGAAGTCTAGTATCGTCCGAGCGATGGACGACAGCCGAGGGCCCGCCGGACCGCCTGATCCGACGATCGGTGGCCCGCTCTCCCGCGAGGCCGCCAGGGCGTTGCTGGAGCGCGGCGCCGAGCTGCTGGCGGCCGGCGAGTTCGGAGGCGCCGGCGATCATTTCGCCAGGGTCGTCGGCTTCGATGACCCGGTGCTCACGGCGGCGGCGTTGATGGGCCTCGGCGAGGTGCGCTACCGGCTCGATGAGGAGGTCGCGGCGCTCGCCACCTGGTCGGCGATCCTGCGCCTCGGCGAGACGCCATCGACCTACGCCGCCTGGCGGAACATCGCGGCGGCCCGCGTCCGGGCCGGCGACCTGTCGGGCGCCATCGAGGCCTATCGCGAGGCCGACCGGCGCGCGCCGCAGGAGGACAAGGCCGAGATCGCCAATCGACTGGGCTGGCTGGCGAAGGAAACCGGCAACACCGGGGCGGCTCGACGCTACTTCGCCCGCGGTCGCGGGGACAACCCGCTCCTCACGGTCACCCTCGCGATCGTCGCGCTGACCTCGATCATTTCGTTGACCGCCATATCGGCGACCGACGGCCGGGCGATTTTCGAGCTGCTCTGGCTGGACAAGCCGGCCGTGGCGGCCGGGGAGTACTGGCGTCTCTGGACCGTCACGCTCCTGCACGGCGACCTGCTCCACCTGCTGTTCAACATGTACGCGCTGTGGCTCGCCGGGCCGATCGTGGAGCGCTGGTACGGGCGCATCCGATTCCTGGCGTTCTACTTCGCGTGCGCGGCGGGTGGGTCCGCGGCGAGCTTCGTCTTCGGCGGCGACGTGCCCGCCGTTGGTGCATCGGGCGCGATCTTTGGGTTGTTCGGGATCCTGCTCGCGGCCGGTCGGCTCCACCACCCCGTCGATCGCCAGAGTCGGGCGCTGGTCGGGCAGCTCGGAATGCTGATCCTGATCAACCTCGCCTTCGGGTTCGCCTCGGGCGGATCGATCGACAACGCCGCCCA
>JAUSJS010000004.1 GCA_030647575.1 Candidatus Limnocylindrales bacterium
CTCACGACCCGTCTCGCCGACAGGCCGCAGCAGATCGCATTCCCGAGCCCGGACGGCCTCGGCGGCGTCGCGACAATCGGCTCGATCACCGTCCCGCAAATCAACATCATCAGCTTCGTCGCCGGGACGGTGCTGCTCGGCTTGCTGACGGTGTTCGTGACGCGAACAAGGCTCGGGCTGTCGATGACGGCGGCCGCCGAGGACCTCATGGCCGCCCAGCTGATGGGGATCAAGGTGAATCGGGTCGTCGCGACCGCGTTCGCCATTGGCGGGGCGCTGGCGAGCGTCGCCGGCCTCCTGTTCGCCGTGCAGGCCGGCCAGATCAATCCCTACATCGGCTTCACGCCGGTCCTCAAGGCGTTCATCGCGGCCGTGATCGGCGGCTTCGGGAGCATCGCCGGAGCGGTGATCGGTGGCTACGTGCTCGGCTTCCTCGAGGTCCTGGCGACCGCTCTGACCGGGATCGGCGACCTGCTGCCAGCGGGCTCCGTGCCGGATCCGGTGCGCGAGTTCCTCCAGCAGTGGCTGCCGAGCTCGCTGGCCAGCTACCGCGATGCGTTCGTGTTCATCGCCCTCATCCTCGTCCTGCTCGTGCGGCCGCAGGGCATCCTCGGGCGCCGCGATCGAGAGGAGTCCCTGTGACGCCTGCCGCCGATCGCCTCACCCCAGCGCGACGCCTTGCCGGACCCGGCGTATCGATCCTGGTCGTTGCCGTCCTGTTCGGGCTCCTCGACGCGAGCGGCCAGGCGTTCTGGCAGGGACTGGTGATCAACCTCGCGATCTTCATCATCCTCGTCGTCGCGCTCAATTTGTCGAGCGGCTTCACCGGCGTGTTCTCGCTCGGCCACATCGGATTCATGGCCCTCGGTGCGTACATTTCGGCGATCCTCACGCTGCCACTGCGGGAGAAGGGCGACTACCTCCCGAATCTCCCCGGCTGGCTGGCCGGAATCCACCTCGACAATCAGGTCGGCCCGATCCCGATCGGGTTCCTGGTCGCGACGCTGATCGCCGGAACGCTGGTCGCGTCGATCGCCTGGCTGGTCGGCCGCGTGCTGATGCGGCTGTCGGGACACTTCGTCGCGGTAGCCACGCTCGGGTTCCTCGTCATCGTCCGGGTCGTCCTGTTCAACGCGGACTCGTTCACCCGCGGGTCGCGGACGTTCTCGAACGTGGCGCCCTACACGAACCTGTGGTGGGCGTGGGCGTGGGCGCTGATCGCCGTCTACGTCGTCTGGCGGCTGAAGCGCTCGCCATACGGCCGCGAGATGCTCGCCCAGCGCGAGGATCGCGTGGCGGCCCAGTCGGTCGGGATCCGGGTCATGGAGCCACGCCTGCTCGCGTTCGTCGTCGGGGCCTTCTTCTCGGCCGTGGCGGGGGCGCTGTACGCCCACTTCATCACGTCGTTCTCGCCGACGGTCTTCTACTTCGACCTGACCTTCCGGGTGATCACGATGCTCGTCATCGGCGGCATGGGCTCGGTGAGCGGCTCGCTCATCGGTGCCGTCGCGATCACGGTCCTCGCCGAGGGCTTGCGGCGGATCGAGGACACGACCCTCCTCTACGGGATGAGCCAGATCATCCTCGCCGTGATCTTCCTTCTCATCATCACCTTCCGCCGCGAGGGGCTGCTGGGGCAGCGCGAGGTTCCGCTCGATCGCCTCTTCGCGCCCGGCTGGCGGCAGCGCCGTCCGTGGGCCCGGACGGGCGGCCCACCGCCCGGTCAGAGCCCGTAGACCCGCTCCGAATTCCGCCACAGGATCATCTCCGCCATCTCGAGCGCGGTCCGTTCATCGATGAGCCCGTCGGCGATGTGCTCCTCGAAGACCTGGCCGAGCGCCCGCCGGCCGGCCTGCGCACCGAGCCAGTAGAGCTCGGGGACGAGCGACGCATCGGTGCTGAACAGGATCTTGCTGGCCGGAGCAAGCCCGACGAGTTCCCGAGCGACAGCCCGGAGGTCACCGCCCGCAACGAACAGCTGGACCTCGCCAAAGTCGGCATAGACGTTCGGGTACATCGCCGCCAGGTACGCCATCGACCGGGCGTAGGGGTAGCCGCTGTGGAGCAGCACGATCGGCGCCGCGCGGTAGGCGTCCGAGAAGAGCAACCGGAGCGCCGCAGGGTCGACCTTCGTGAGGTCGAGGTCGGGATCCCCCAGGCCCGTGTGGAACTGGATCGGAATCTCCTGGCGGGCCGCCTCCTCGACCGCCGCGACGATGAGGAAGTCGAGGAGCGGCTTCGAGGCGATCCGGAGGCGGCCGTCGCGGCGAGCAGCGTCGTGGACCGGCGCGAAGGCTACCGCTGCCGTCGCCCGATCGACCGGCTCAATGTGGAGGCCGGTCCGGTAGGCGATGACCGACTTCATCGCGACGTAGCCGGCGCTGCGGAGGTCCGACAGGGCCTCCCGGTAGGCCTCCAGGAACCCGTCGAAGCCGTGCGCTTCGACGATGAGCCGCTCGATCAGCGGCTCGAGCCGGACGATCTCGCGGATCTCGCACGGGACGATGCCGCGGAGCTCGTCGAGGCTGAATGTCGTGTCGGTTCCGTAGCCGGTGTCGATGAGCCACGTGCGGAAGTTCCCGCGTTCCACGACGTCGCGGGCCAGCCGCTCGACGCCGCGCTCCCGCCGGGCGGCATGGACGGCGTCCGGCTCCGGGTCGCAGCCGAGGAACGCCCCGAGCTCGCGGATCGCCCAGTGGTAGACGAGCGAATGCTGGACGTGGTCCCGGGCCATCTCCGGGAAGTAGGTCTCGGTCAGGTGGTTGCGGAACCCGTGGTCGTCCTGCGGCTGCTGCCTGAGGAGCGAATGACAGTGATGGTCGACGATCGGGATGGTGGACAGGTCCAGCGGCATGACGTCGGCGGTCAGTACTTGAAGAAGTGGTTCTCGAGCTCGAACGCCTCGTCCTTCTCCGCGTAGGCGGCGGCTTCGGCGCGCCGAACCTTCAGGTACTCGATCGCGAGCGGCTCCCCGAGGGCGGCGACGAGAACGCTGTCGCGCTCCAGCTCGTCGAGCGCCTCTCGGGCGGTCTCGGGGAAGCGCCGGATGCCGCGCCGCTCCAGCTCCTCCCCGCTCAGGTTGCCCGGGTCGACGTCGACCGGCTTGCCCGGGTCGAGCCGCTGCTCGATTCCATCGAGCGCCGCCGCGATCATGCCGCCGAGCGCAATGTACGGGTTGGCGCTGGCGTCACTGGCCTTGAGCTCGAGATTCGCCGATCCCTCCGGGTCGTCCCAATAGCGGCTGGGAACGCGCACCGCCGCCTCACGATTCTCGATCCCCCACGCGGTGTAGGCCGAGCTCCAGAAGTGCGGCTGGAGCCGGCGGAATGAATTGACGCTCGGGGTCGCGAGCGCCAGCAGGCCCGGGAGGTGGCGAAGCACCCCCGCGATCGCCGACCGCGCGAGCGAACTCAGGCCGTTCGGGTCCTTCGAGTCGGTCAGGCGGTTCCTTCGATGCGCTGCGTCCCAGACGCTCCAGTGGAGGTGGGCGCCGCTGCCTGCCTGGTCGGCGAATGGCTTGGGCGCGAGCGAGGCGATGAGGCCGTGGTGGGCGGCCACGCCCCGCACCGTCTGGCGGTAGGTAATCTGGTTGTCGGCGGCCCGGAGTGCGGGCGCGTGACGGATCGACAGCTCCTGCTGGCCCCATCCGAGCTCCGGATGTGACAGCTCGACGGTCAGGCCCTGATCGGTCAAGGCAGCGACGATGTCCTGGATGACCGCCTCGGTCGATTCCATTCCGATTCCGCTGAAGCACAGGCTGCGGTCCACCGGCACGAAGCCGTTCTCTGTTCGATGGGCGAGGTAGAACTCGTTCTCGAACGCGGCGTCGAACGACAGACCCTTGTCATGGGCCCTGGCGACCATCCGCTGGAGGAACCACCGGGGGTCGAGGGCCCAGGGCGAGTGGTCGAGCTCGACCATGTTCACGACCATCTGGCCGCTCCGAGGTGCGTACGGCAGGACGACGAAGGTATCCGGATCCGGCACGAGCCGGATCTCGCCGATCGGCCCGTACGTCGCATCCGGCGCGAGAAAGTCGAGGCTCGTGAACGACTGCATCCCCTTGACCAGGCCGATTCCACTCTGCATCCGGCGGGCGAGCTGCCCGACATGGGTGCTCTTGCCGCGGATGACTCCGCCGTTATCGCAGTAGAGGAAGCGGACCAGCTGAACCCCGCGGTCCCTGGCCTGGGCGACGATCTCGTCCGGTGTCATCGGCGTGCCTCGATCGTGTCAGTGGGGACATGAATGGCCGCCGGACGCGAGCCTGTGGGCTCCGACCCGGCGGCCAGGATCGTGTCGCTGCTGGGTTACGGCGCGGGCACCTTCTCCGGCACAACCTCGGCGCCGAGCGTGAACTTGCCACCTTCGACGGCAATCATCGTCACGCCCTTCTGGGGAACATGAACGTCTGCGCCGAAGGTCACGGACCCGGTGATCCCCTTGAAGTCCTTGGTTTCCTCGAGGGCCTTCTTGACGGCCGCCGAGTCGGTCCCGTTGGCCCGCGTCACGGCGTCGGCGAGCAGGTAGACGGTGTCGTAGCCGAGGGCCGCGAACGCGTTCTCCGGGTCATGGCCGTACTCGGTGTTATAGGCCGCGATGAACTTCTTGATCCCGTCCGTGCCGCCGGTCGCGTCCATCAGCGCGTGGGTCGTGAAGAACACGTTGTTGGCGGCGTCGCCGGCGACCGTCAGGAGGTCCGGGGTGTCATAGCCGTCGCCTCCGACGATCGGCCCGTCGATCCCGGCGTCGCGGAACTGCTTGACGATCGGCCCGATGTTGTACGGCATCGCCGCGACGTAGTAGAAGTCCGGCTTCGTGGCGAGCGCCTTGATCTTCGCGATCTGCGCGGAGAAGTCGGTCGCCTTGTCGTCGTACGACTCCTCGAGGACGATGGAGCCGCCGAGCTCCGTGAAACGCGACTTGAAGTACTGACCGAGGAGCGTCGTGTACTCGACGCCCTTGTCCCACAGGAAATAGGCGTTCTTGCCGAACTTGGCGAAGGAGTACTCCGCTCCGACGGCGGCCTGGACGTTGTCGCCGAAGCAGGCGAGGAACATCATGTCGCCGACCTGCGAGGGGATCTTCGGCGACGTCGCGCCGACCGTGATGAACGGGATCTTGGCAGCCTGGAAGGTGGGCCCGGACGCGAGAACGGAGTCCGTGTCCGTGTAGCCGATGAAGAGCGGGACCTTGTCCTGCTCGACGAACTGCTTGGCCGTCTGCGCCGTGACGTCCATCTTGTACTGGCTGTCGTGGATGATGAAGTTGATCTGCTTGCCGAGCAGGCCGCCGGCGGCGTTGATCTCTTTGACGGCGAGCTTGGCGCCGTTCGAGGCCGGCAGGTCGAGGGCGGACTCATCGCCGGTCAGGGCGAAGCCGCCGCCGATCGAGATCGTCCCGCCGCCCGCTCCAGAGCCGCCAGGCGCGGCGTTGCAGGCTCCGACGGCCAGGGCAACGATGGCCGCAACGGCGAATCGCTTCGCCCACGGGCGTTCATTCATGGCTCCTCCTCTAACCCCGTCGTGCGGGGCCTGTCTCGACCGGACAGACGGAGCGTAGCGCAGCGGCGCACGGCCGACCAGCCCCCCGCGCACGAGTTTTCGCAACTGGTTCAAGCCCAGGTTACCGAGGCAACGCGGACCGGAACGGTCACGCCCTTCAACGATTTCTCGCGGGGTGTTTCGGACACGACGTCGCCAGCTTCGGCCAGGGTCTCCGCGGTGGCCAGGATCTCCCCTGCCCCGGCCAGCGCGGTCACCCGGGCCGCCGTGTGCACGCCGACGCCGCTGTAGTCCCCGCCGCGCCGATTGGCCTCCGCTGCGTGCAGGCCGATTCGCACCGACAGGGCAACGCCGCTCTCGTGACGATGCTCGGCCAGTGCCTGCTGGATGGAGCGAGCGCTCGCGATCCCCTGCTCCGCCGAATCGAAGGCCACGAAGAACCCGTCGCCGGTTGAGTGGACGATCTCCCCTCCCCGCCTGGTTATCAGGCCGCGCAACAGGTCGTCGTGCCAACTGAGCAGGCGTTCCCAGGACTCGTTGCCGAGCACCTCGGCGAGGTTGGTCGAACCGACGATGTCGGTGAACATGAACGTCTTGCGGGCCTGCGACGGGCCGCGCCGCCGCTCGGCGACTGCCTCCTGCTCCATGTCGACGGCCGCCAGGTCGAGCGCGGCGCCGAGCCGCTCGAATTCGTCGCGAGCCACCCGAAGCTCGAGGTCCGCCTCGTCGTCGTCGTCGATCGCCCGAAGGGCCTTCGCCAGGAGCGCGCGGGCCCTGGCCACCTCGTATGGCGCGGCAACCTCGCGCCAGCCAGCGATCGCGCTGCGAAACTCGCGGACGGCGCCCGGGGCGTCGCCCTCGGCCATGAGCACGCGCCCCCAGGCCTGGTGCCGGCCGGCCTCGAGGGCGGGCGAGGTGTAGGTCAGGACGATCCCCGTCAGCTCGTCCGCGGCATCGCGAGCCAGGACGTGGTCGGCAGACGCGATCGCGATCTCGACCTGCGCCGGCAGCAATCGCGCCCGTGCCCATTGATCCCATGTCGTCTCGCGGAGGGCGGTCCTGATCCCGGCGACCGCTGCCCTGACGTTTCCCTCGGCGAGACGGATCAGGGCGAGGGCTGGTTGCGGCATCCGTCCGAGTCCGTGGGCCTGCCGAAGTGCCGCCTCCGCGCCTGCGAGATCGCCCTTTAGCCGCCGGATCTCGCCGAGCGCGTAGTAGC